>NZ_JBHSMI010000052.1:0-65543 GCF_042655525.1 Cohnella soli | reverse complement strand
GGTTTTGGTCTTTCATGTAGCGCTGTTCCTTGTTTCGTTGCTTGCGGATGGCTGACAGTTTCTTCAGTTTCCCCAGCTTCCTTCGATGCGAACTGTATTTGCGGCGGATATACTTATTTTGTCTGCCGCGCCCGACAAACTTGGTTTTACCTGTGGATGTAACCACGACTGCCGGCACTTTCAATCCCAGATCAACACCCATCGTTGCATCGCCGACCGCTTGTTCGTTTTGCATTTCGACGGAAACCTGAACGTACCATTTTCCCGATTTCTCGACGACCTTTAAAAGCCCGCGTTTTCCGCTTGCCAGAAGGTGATTCTCACGTTCAGTCATACGGGATGCGACCCTGAGTCGCTGTACTTTCCCATCCATTATGACCGGGAATGCGATTGTGCTGCCGTCAATCGAATAATTTTGATTGTTCACGTAGTAGGCTCTACGCCTTAAGATCGGACGTTTCTCTTGCTTTTTCGTTTTCTTATGGATGCTTCTTGCATCGCGAATGACTTGATTCCGTATCGCTGAAGGCAGGTTAGCTCGAATGTCTTTTGATGTTAGTTTGGGGAATGTCCCGGCACATTCTGCTTGCATGGTGAGTAAATTTACGGTGTCGATATAAGCTGTCCCATGTTCGCGCAACAATGCGGGATCGACGGGAAATATGCGAATCTGAACCGTTACGGTTTGCATCTATTCACCTCCTTCAGGAACATTATACCAAACAAACGTTCGCATCGAAAGAGTTGTGACAAAATGATGGCACTCGCTGCTGCATAAAACGAGATCAGCAATAATGTAGGAAAATTAAGCTGGCCTGCGGACAGCCCTGTCGATTCATCCCAAGCCTAAAGGCAAGGGCTTTCTCGACTAAAGTTCTGTAAATCTCAAATCTATTCCGTATGCAACGATCTTACTGATCAAATCTTCTATAGGTTCAACCGTTTCCGGCTTTACAATTTCTCTTGAAATATAATATCCCGCATTCTGATCCAGCAACTCGAATCCCTGTGGTTCAAAAACATATTTATATATTCTCGTGTTCTTCATTGTTTCATACCAGGAATTCTCTACAGTGATAATCGTTTTTGCGACTGTATTTGAAAAATAGATTCTCTCATCATTATTGTTGACTTCTGAAGAATAAGAGTAAATGATGCGCGGGCAATCTCGAGGAAAAAGATAATTAATAAGATGCTCTTCATCTAACGCCCACACGACTGGCGGCATGTCGGGGTAGACTGTTGATAGCCGGGGGATGAATTCATTGATATTTGGATCTTCGCTTATGTGAAATAGCAAGTCATCACCTCTGGTAATTAACTAATGATCTTGACTCCGCTTGTCTCTCATTTCTTTCCAAATTAAATCCAGCCTACTTATTATTCTCTCGTCATTCTTTATCCTCTTCCTCATTAAACTATCAATACTAATCAAGCCTAATAATATAAGCACCAATAAAATATACAAAATAATCACTCTCACCACCTTGTCACGTTTTTCTGTTGTTACCCGATCTCAAATTCATAACTGTACCAACAACTAATGTCACTGCAATTATAGTCATATAAAATAAAACCTCATCTTGATCATGAACTCGATTAATCAAGTCATAAAGCATAATTAATTCAATTGCCAGTGCCACAATCCAAATGACAAACGGAGTATTCTTATTCAAGACAGACTCTTCCTTTCTGAATAACATCAAGAATTCTAAAGCTGGGGCACAGTAATTGTCCTACCTATCCCCTACTCAGCAGCATCATCACCACTATGCCAAGAGGAAACACTGAAAACACTCCGACAATGATGACAAGTTCCTTCTTGATTTTTTTACTCTGCAGTCCCCAGAACATCAGAGATACTATTGCCCCAAATAACATATTCATGGGAACGTTAATACGATTCTGAAAGTCATAAAGCAATGGGAATAGTAACCCGCAAAGCAAATATAATCCGATTTTCCCGAACCCATTGTTCAAGTACTTGATGTACCTAGTTGCAGCATCAATTAACATCGAACTAATGATTCCATATGTATAAACTACTGTAGCTGTTATGATTCCGATCCATAATGCAAAATAACCACCACTTCCGATCACCGCATCGAATGCGAGGCCAGCAATGAGTGTAAATACGATAAAAGATCCCGTCGCTGAAAATAACTTTCGCAGAATATACAAAACGATTTTATGCTCGAACAATTTTGGCAAACTGACGGGCGGGTCAAGTAAGACCTTCTCGTGTTCGTAACCACAACTCCAACAGTAATCCGGATACTCAGAATGAAAACAAGACTGACAAAGTGCTTTATTGCAACTTGTGCATTGCTTGCTAGCATCATCGGACTCGTGATAATAACACTTCATAGAAAACTTTCCAGCCTGTTCTTCACCTTATTCCATTCTTCTTGAATGATACTATAAATAACAAAATCTAAATTGTAATACTTTTTCCTAAGAATTCCTTCTTTTACTGCCCCTAATCTTTCAATTGCCCTTTGTGATCTTACATTTCCGGTTGATGTCACGATCTCTACCCTACATACTTTAAGAACTTCAAATGCATACTTTAACATCAAATACTTGGTCTCCGTATTTACTCTTGTTCTCCAAACCTTCGATGAATACCAAGTCGAACCTATATTTAAATTATTATTTTCCTCAGAGATTCTCAGGAACCTCGTGGTCCCAACAAACTCATTCGTTTCCTTATCAAGCACCGCAAACGGGTACATTTCGTTCCTGTCTCTACCCGCAATTGCTTTTTGAATGAACACGCTCATATCCTCAATCGAATTAATGCGGACAGGATAATTAGCCCAGATTTCCGGATCCCTTGAACAATGAAATAGAGGAACAGCGTGCTCTGCCTCCAATGGGACTATTTTTACTCTTTCTCCCTCAAGTTCTGAAAAAGAATACATGGATTCACCTACCTTTCAAACAACCTTCAAAATCTCTTGCAACTGTCTTACGGTGTACTTTGGCTGATATTCATTCGATAGTGCTAGCCCGCCTCTGTTATAAAAACAGAAGTCTATCCCCGCATTTCTGGCTCCGTGATAGTCATCCGATAATGAATCACCTACGAAGAGCACTTCACTGGGAGAAAGTTTAAGCTCATTCAGCGCCATTTCAAATATCTCTTTCCGTGGTTTTCTGACACCGACTTCATCTGACACTATTATTGACTCAAAAACATCTTTGATGCTCCCCATTTCCAGTCTTTTCCTCTGAGCCTCACCAATTCCGTTCGAGATAATGCCTAGTTTATACTGTGATTTCACTGTATGGAGAACATCCTCAGCACCTGCTTCGAAAATGCACGTATTACAAAAATAATTCCAGTATGTATTGGAAAGCGATTCATGGTGTGCCCGATTCATGTTTAAAGAATCTCGAAACGAACTGATTAATACATCTTCAATTGATTTGTGAGAACCTCTTTTGTTGACGAAATCCATCCAGTGTCTAGAATTATGTTCCAAGTAAATCTTCCAAAATGCATCCCACTCCACGTTGTCTTCGAAAACTAAATTGTGATCCTGAAGTGTTTTCTTCATCGAATGCAGCTCACTCATAGAGTAATCCAAGAGCGTATTATCCAAATCAAAAATAATAGCGCTGTACATAACATCATCCCCTGCGCGATTGTCTTTTTAATTTATTGTAAGCAATTTGAATGAATGAAATTACAGCAAATAAGCTCACCGATGCCACTAGCCAAACGACCCACGAAAGTTCAAATACAACAAAATACGTATCGTGATATTGAAAATCGTTTGTTTCTTTATTAGCTACGGATTGAAGCACTTTGAGGATAACGAACGCAATTAAAGGGATGATCAATGCGAGCAATAAGCCAATATGTACCTGTCTCTTCGTCAATGGAATTCTCCTTAACACTCTTACTCGATCATGCGTTTTTCATAAAACACGATTGTCATTTTATTGTTAATTTGTGTTAAACCTCCTGCTCTTCGATAGCCCAGTTTCTCGTAAAGATAACAATTCCCCTGCTCTTGTAAAATAGTATCCAATCCCCATACTCTCGCATCATTATATTTGTCTTCAATTATTGAGAATACCTCTTGGGCAATTCCTTTCCCTTGATGTTCGGGCAAGATAAATATCGGGCTGACACGATAGGTTTTATTTTCTTTCTTTACAACTCTAATTGCACCTACTGAAGTATTCGAGCTTTGTATAATGTAATAGTCAGTAAACGACTGTTTCATCCGATCTATTATTCGTTCCACAGATTCATTTGCTGGGCTAGTTTCATAATCTTCATACTTTTCTAACAGAGGCATAAATGCTTTGATTTGCATTTCATGAATAGTAGATGCTTCATTAAGGCCTGATTTGAATAAGGTGATATTCATTTTCAGTTTCCTCCCACCTTTGTTCCAACAAATCCTGTTCCTTCAAGAAACTGGACTCAACGACCTTCACTGCCACTTCATTTCACTTTTCCGACTCTGGCTGTGAGTTCCAAAACCTTCTGAGTATTTATTTTCTAAAAACAGAGGCAGTCTTTCCTTCATTCCTTCAGCTAGCGGGAGAAATGGCAATTCGTCTTTATTGACCCAGTACAGTTTGCCTTCCGCAGTTTGCTCTAGAAGTTGACCGGTAAATGAACTTGTTCGATAACTGAAAACGAGATATTTGTCTTTCGTATCTTCATTAAACCAATATACGATTCCGCACAATTCGAGATTGGATATTTCCAACCCCGTCTCTTCTCTGATCTCACGAATGGTGGAATCAATAATGCTTTCTCCATCCTCTAGATGCCCTCCAGGAAAGGCAAGACCTGTCCAAGATTTAATGCGATCCTGAACGACGACGCGATCCGTTTCCGGATCATAGATCATACACATGTTGGTAAGCTTTACGGTTGACAAATAAAACACCTCACGGACTGGACATGATGTTACTTGCGACTGGAATCTTCTCTTTTATCCAAAGTATACCAGTTAAAGCAGATGGTCAAGCAGAACAATAACTGAAAAAAAATTAACGGCGGCACAGTAAAACGAACAAGCAAAAGTGAACCGACCCGCACCTATCTGATCGCGTCACATCGTGACGCCCGCCGCTGCCAGTTGTCGTACATTTTCGCTCTTTTGCCGATATCCCGTTTACTCAGAAAAAGTGTGATGCACCACTTTTGTTGCAAATTGCAATGATAGAGTCACTGACATCCTCGCTTTCAATTCCATCAAGCGCTTACTGAGCGAAGGGGATATTGACAAAAGAGAATAAAAACAAGCTGGCTCCGTATACATACTGGAACCAGCTTGTTTCCTCATCATTCCTTACTTCACTTACGAACTCCGACGGTGTAAATTTCGCATGGACCAAGCTTAGCCGCGATTGAAACACTTTGACCGTCCAACTGCGATAGGTGATCGCCGGCGCGTTCGAGCACGTCGCTCTTGTACACCGCCGCACCTGAAGTGCCATCAGCCAAGCGTGCGTGAAGCTCCGCCGCTTCGGGGCGCATGTTGTACCAGCGAAGCATCAGGTCGCCCGTCTCCGCTGCTATAGTCGCCGAGGAGAAAGCGATGCCCTCGCCCCCCCACGCCATGAAGGAGTGGCGCGGAGCGATCGTTCCCCCGTGGACGCCGGTTTGAACGGCCGTCCACGGCACTTGGAACTGGTATGCTCTTGCGAAGGCACCGTTTGCCGCTCCGTCCCCTTGATGCGGGATGATCATCAGCTCGACCGTACTCTCGCCAAGACATTGCGCTTCCGGCGTCGGGAAGACGCCCCAATCGCCAAGCTCGGCAACAGCGCGGAGCAACGTAACCGCAATCGTATTCCGGCCGTCCCGCAACACTTCGTACTCGTTTAGCCCTTTGTTTGCGATCGTCAAGCCCTGTTTCCCGTCGCTGACATCGGCGAACGCCTGCTGGTGCTGGGCGTTGCTCGGATTCCCCCACTCAACGGACGGTTCGTTGTCACGGACCGGTACTTCGAAGATCGCATCCGCCCGGTGTACGGCGGTGACCAAATCCGTCGGAAACAAGACGCGAACGCGGTGATCTTTCGCCTGGTTGTCGAACGTGGCGCGTACGCCGACGCCGCGTCCAGAGCGCTCCAAACTGACGACAGTCCGAATCGTAAGCGGCACTGTTTCCTTCACCCGCTGCGCCTTCCGCTCTGGGAAGTAGACCGCCTCCCGCTTCTCCCGCTCGAACAACTCGTCGGCAGAAGCCGGCACGGCCCAGCGGTGAACGATTTCGATCGAAGCACGATGCGCGGTTTGTTCGACCACATTGATTTCCGCCGTTAAGCCCGCAGTCGTGAGCGGCTGTTCCCCAATCGGCTGCTTGTACATATACTCGTTGCCGATATCGCCCGTATCCTCGTACACGAGCAAATCCCGGAACGTGCGCCCGTTTGTTTTGTCCGTAACTGCTAGCGAGCCGTTATCCGCGATTTCAATCGCCAGATAATCGTTTTCCAGCGTACGAGCTCCGGTTACAAGCGACGAATGCGCAGCTTGTGGCAACGCGGTCGTCTGCGCTTCCCTCACCCATCCGTAAGCGTTCAATCCGAGCGCCGGCACACCGGCCGCTTCGAAGACAAGTTTCACGCGTCGCGCCCAGTAAGGCTGACGGAACTTATCGTTCGGCAGGTCATAGCCGAACTGCAAACCCTTGTCTTCCATCTCGCAAGGTACCGCCACGCCGTCAGCGTCAACAAGCGTACGTCCCGTGACGTCAACCGCCTCCATTCGGCGGACCATCTCCTCGTGACCGAAGCCTTCGCGGAAGTAGATGCGCTGGGCGTCCAGTTCCACTTCGACCGTTCCGCTGCGCTTCCAGCCTGTCGTATTAAACACAACAAGCGGCAGAGCATCTTTCCCGAACCGGGAAAACACGTTCGTATCGACTTCGCTTGCGATCGCAAGCTTACTGCCATCGACGATCGTCTCCGCGACATGCCGGCTTTTATCGAACCGGGTTACCATCTCGCGATGCACCTCGTCGACGCTGCAACCGCATATGCTATCGTGCGGATGGTTCTGCATAAGCGTCTTCCAAGCGTACGTCATCAAGTGGTGCGGATATGACGACTTACCGAGCAGATGAGCGAATGCCGCGAGCGGTTCGGCTACTTTCTCCAACAGTGTCTGCCCTCGCTGATTCATCTGTTTCAAGTAAACGCGCGCGGATGCCGTATTGACGAGCGTGGACCAGCCGTCCGTCCGTTGACTGCGCAGTTCGCCTTTGACGACGGATAGCTCCGTGTGATCGATGTTGAGCGAATTACGCACCGACGCCAAGTAATCCGCAAAATTCGAATGAACGAATTCCGTCTCCGGGTTCAGCTTACGCGCCAAGCGGATCGCCTCCGACAAGTCCGTCTGAATCGGTTGGTGATCGCAGCCGTTCATGAACAGCAGCTGACCTGTCGACGCATACTTGCCCGCTTCCGCGAGCTTGCGGTTCCAATAGTCTTTCGCTTCCGCTTCGTCTGTCGGCACTTCATTCCCGTTGCTGTACCAGTTAGCAAACAGAATGCCGAGCACGCGAGAACCGTCAGCCCCTTCCCAAACAAGCTCCGAGAAGGACGATTCATACGCGGAATCAGCGACCGTATTGTTAAAACCCGTCGGCTTGACGCCACGGCCGAATACCGCATTGTCGATGCCCGCCTGCTTCAAAATTTGCGGCGCCTGGCCGATGTTGCCGAACGTATCGGGGAAATAGCCGACTTTGGCGATTGTCCCGTAACGCGCCGCATCTCGATGACCGATCTGCAAATTGCGCAAATTGGCTTCGCTGCTCGTCAAGAAAGCGTCTTGCAAAATGTACCACGGCCCGATATGGATGCGGCCTTCGCGAATCCAATGCTCCAGCCGCTCTCTCCGGTCAGGACGCACCTGCAAATAATCTTCCAGAATAATCGTCTGCCCGTCGAGATAAAAGCTTCGATATTCCTCATCCCGCTCAAGCGTATCCATAAGCGTATCTACAAGTTGAATGAGCAGCACATGGTGCTTCTCATAAGGCAAATACCATTCGCGATCCCAGTGCGAGTGGGAAATAATATGCGCGGTTCGCCCGCCAGTCGCGTTCGCCATGTTCATTCCCCTTTCTATTCCTTAACAGCCGTGAATTGCACGTCCACTTCTCCGGGACGGTATACCGCCGTGATGCTGCCATGTTCATCCGTCGCGAACAAAACTGCACGCTCCCGCTCCAACTTGAACGTATAATTCGCGCCTGTAACGATATCCTTCACTTCGACTTCGGCATCAAAAGCGTACTCAGAGACGAACACGAACAATGCTCCATCCCGATATTGCAGCTTACGTCCATAGACGCCAGGCAAGTCTCCGCCTTGCAGCCATTCCAGATCTTGACGGCATCCTGCGGCAGCCAGCGCATGTTCGTATAGTCGGCTAATTACTTCCGAACGTTCGTTCAACTCAACGGGCAGCGGACACCAGATGATCCGGCCTTGTCCATAAGCCGCCTCGACAATGGAATCGGAACCGATGTGGGCGCCTGCACCGCCTTCGATGACCGAATCTTGTCCTGTGCCATTGCTTGTGCCAACCCCTCCGTCCCGAACTTCCTTACACACTTCAGCAATGCGCCGATTGCCGTAAGAAACCGAATAGAAAGCATTCCCGATCGAAAGCCGCTCTTCGCGCACGACGTTACCCGTTTTTCCGGCACCGAAAACATCTGTCAACCGATCCGTCGTCCGCCAATAAGCGTCAAAGCTGAGTGGGCCGGAGTACAGCAGCGTCGCGCCCGTCCGGGCAACGATGTCGAGCAGCTTCGCGAATGCGTCGTCGTCGAAGTTGTGAGCCGACGGCACGATAATGAGCTTGGCAGGCTCGGATTCCAGCGCCTCCAGATGATATTCCGAAACGCCGCGGAATGGCACTTTCAGTTCGTAGCCGAGCACGCGGGTCAACCGGGTCGTGGCGTCAAATGCCAGTTTGCGGTTCGAGAAATCGTTCGAGTAAGGGAATACGACGGCTACCTCTTCTAGCTTCCGTTCCCGGAACAAGTCGCGAATGTTTTCCATAAAGCTGCCGAACCGGTACGATACATCCGCCTCCGGCTTCTCCGTCCCATCTGCTCGCAAGGCGCCGATATGCGATTCGTTGGCATTATCCATATAGAAGTTCGTATTCCATATCCAGTGAATCGCTCCGGCTCCGCCGGTCGCGAACGCATAGGCGTACTTACGCTCCAGCATGGCGCGGAGTTCTTCTTCGGACCGCTTCGCGAATCCGGCCGGCGTCTCCACGTACATAATGCCTGTTTCCTGAACGACATTCGGCTTGTCGAGCGTTTTGGCGAAAATACCGTCCCACAGCAGATGATCGTTCAACCACCATGAATGCACGGTCGTATAATCCGCCGCCTCTCCGTAGAAAAACGGAGACGGCCGCTGCGCCCCAAGCGCTTCGTCCTGACCGACCGCTACGATCTGATTCGGGCACTCGTCCTTAATGGCATCATAAAGCTGCTTCGCCCAACGGTTGTGCATGTCCATGGAGAACAGCACGTAATCGAGCCAACGCGTGCCTCTCTTGCCTTGATGCATATCCTGCACATCGAAGTTGATGTCTTCGGGCTCCGGAATGGCAGCCGCAGCGAAGTCAGGAAGTTCGCCCGAAGTCATTCCCCATCGCTCCTGCAGCTTTTCGATCGAACCATGCCGCTTCTCAAGCCATTCCACATACGCCGCTTTCTCGAACGAGTCATGGCATGAGCGCGGTCCGTTGGAGAAAATGCGCGGAGGATCAAACATCGACGGCTCGTTAATTAAATCCCAGTCGATGTTCGTCGTTTCCCGGTGGCGGCTGACGATGGAGCGGACGAACCGCTTCTGAGCTTCTACGCTGCGCGGGTCGAGATACGGATTGACGCCCTCCCAAGCTTCCGGCGTAAACGAGAAAAAGGTGAACGTGACTTGCAGCCCGTGCTTCTTCGCCGTCATGATGAACGCATCTATCGAACGCAAAGCCTCTTCCGAAGCATGTCCGTCGATTTGCATGATGTTGCGATACGCCGTCCAGATGCCTGTGCGAATCCAGTTGATGCCTGCCTTCCGCATCTGGGCCATATCGCGGTCCCAGACTGCAACATTCGGCAGGAACAGAAATTTGCGAGCGACGTCGGAAGTCATGTACGTCATGCCGACGACAGGCATCGGACGCCCATCTTTCTCGAAATAATCTCTGCCGAGTCCAAGATGGCCGCCCGTGCGGAGCAATTCGGCGTCCGCTCCCCAGAACCCTTGACGCAGGACGCGCGTCTGCCCGTCAGCGCTTTCGGCGAGGCATTCCACTTGGTAGAAACCGCCAGTCAGATCAAGGTCGAGTGGAATCCGTTTGATCGCAAGACCGTGTCCGACATCGAGGTTCACTATATGCTCAATCGCAGCCTCCGCATCTTCTTGGTGGCTCACGCGAATGTGAAACGTCCAAGCTGTTGCCGCCACAGCACCTTTTTCCTGTCCTCGGCACAGCTTCTGCGCTTGCAACGTCAGCATCGGCCGCTCGTTCAACTCATAGGATGCGTAATTCGGCTTCAGCCACAGCTCAGTAACGCCCGCCGCGCAGAACGCCATCCAATCCCGCAAAGCGCCAAGACCGCCGCGTTCCACGAACGATTCGCCGAGCGGCACATTGACGAACAGCCAACGTCCGCCCGCGAATTCTCCCTTCGTGTTCTCCCATAAGACGGCAGGTGCGGCGACTTCTCTTTCCTCGGACGATATCCCTTTCAGAACGGGATAAATGTGCGCGTCCATCGGGCCCGCCGAGCCCATCTGGTGTGGCAAGTCGCTCGATTTTGTAACGTGCGGCACCAGGTTCCACGTGTCTGCGACATCTAGCAACGATTCGTGTCCTTTGAACAATGGAATATCCCCGTTTGCCGCCATCTTGACAACGGGAGCAGCCCGAACGGGCAGCATCTCGTGAATACGCAGTTGCCTGTGGTATGCTGTCTGCTCCGCCCCGATAACCCATGCTCCGTCCACTTTCCTAACCGGTATGCGGAACGGGGCGCCTCCCGCGCTGATCAAACCGCCGCCGCGTTTGAGGAACGCGAGCAACTCCTCCCATGCCTCTTCAGGAAAATACGGTGCATGCAGCGATACGAAGCAACCTCCGTCCGCCTTGCTCAGCAGATCGGCAAGCTTGTCGGCATCGACCACTTCGCCGAGCGCGTTCAATTTCTCCAAATCCTTGAATTCCGCATCACCCGGAAAATCACGATCGTAGAAGATGATCGACTTAGGCATCGAGTAAACCCGCTTTCATCGTCTTATAGACAAGCTGGGAAAACAAACTGTTCGACCATGCGAACCATTTGCGGGTAAATTGCTCCGGGTCGTCCGCATGGAAGCCTTCATGCATATATCCGGTGTCCGCATCCGTCGCTTCCAACGTAGAGAGCATCTCTAGCTGCTCTTCTGCGGAAGCGGCTGTCAAGCCTTGCATGGACAACGCCATATGCCAAATATAATCCGGCGGCGTATGCGGGCTGCCGATACCTTTCGCCGCTTTGCCTTCATAATAGAACGGGTTATGCTTGCTCAGTGCGAAACGCCGCGTATTCTGATAGATAGGATCGCTCGCGTCCGCGTAACCCAAATAAGGAATGGAAATGAGTCCCGGCGTTCCCGCATCGTCCATCAAGCAATAATTGCCGAAGCCGTCCGTCTCGTACGCGTAAATCGGTCCGAATTCGGGATGACGGTAGATGCCATACAGCTGGATGCCATGGTTGATTTCCCGCTCAAGCTTCGCCATTTCTTTCTCGAAAGACAGGTCGCGGAACACGAATTCGGCAATTTCCCGCATTTGGCGCAGCGTGACAACGGTGAACATATTGTCTGGAATATTGTAATGGAAATCGCAGGCATCGTCGCTCGGCCGAAAGCCGGACCAGATCATGCCCGTGAAATTGACGGGCATGCCTATGCCGTCGTTCATAAGCGAATCGGTCATAATACCATTATCGCGTTCGAAGCGGTACGGCGAATGCTCGAAATGGTACTGCTCTCTTCTCCACAAGTCTACCGTCACGCGCATTGCCTTCTTGAAGTCCGCATCGAAAATGTCCGCGCGTCCCGTCTCTTTCCAATACGCGAAAGCGAGGCGCATCGAGAAGCAGATCGAATCCAGCTCGAACTTCCGTTCCCACACCCACGGCGACATTTCCGTCACATCGTCCGCATTCCAATGCCAGTCGTTCGCCATTTCGTTAAACGCATTCGCATACGGGTCGATCTGGATGTAGCGCATATGGAGCTTAATCAGCCCGCTGATAACCCGCTGCAAATCCGCGTCGTTCTTAGCAAGCGGCACATAATGGATCACTTGCTCGACGGAGTCGCGCAGCCACATTGCAGGAATGTCTCCCGTAATGACGAACGTTGTACCGTCATCCAGCAGCTTTGTCGTCGTCTCAAGCGTGTTCGGGAAGCAGTTCTTGAACAGCCGGAGCAGCTTCGGCCGATGGGCGAGCCTCGTTTCGGCTTCGTTCAGCACGTCTTGTACAGCTTGCGGCAGCTTCAGCGGCGGCATGTCGATCTTGGGCAATCTGAATTGTTCCATGAATGACTCTCCTATTCTTTAACGGCGCCGACCGTCAACCCTTGAATAAAGTACCGTTGGAAAAATGGATAAGCAAGCACGATCGGCCCTGTCGCGAGCACGACCATCGCCATTCGTGACGTATCTTGCGGCATCGATTGCAACACGCCTGCCCCAAGCGAAGGATTGTTCGAGTTTTGCAAAATAAATTGCATGCTGTTCTCGATTCTCATCAGCATCGATTGCAGCGGTACGAGGCTTGGATCCTCGATGTAAAGCAAGGCGTTAAACCAATCGTTCCAATAACCGAGCGTGCTGAACAAAGCAATCGTCGCAAGACCCGGGAGCGCGAGCGGAATCACGAGACGGAGAAAAATGCCGAACTCGCCCGCCCCGTCAATTTTGCCCGATTCGATAATCGCATCCGGAATCATCGTGGAGAAAAACGTGCGCATAATCATAATATAGAAGGCATTGACGGACAGCGGCAATATCAATGCCCAGATTGAATTTTGCAGGTTAAGCAGTTTGGTCACCACGATATACGTCGGTACGAGACCGCCGTTAAACAGCATCGTGAAGAAAGCAAGGAACGAGAAGAAGTTCCGGTATTTAAATCCTTTGCGCGAAATCGCGTAAGCGAACAAGGATATGAATACGAGGCTGATCGCCGTACCGACGACGGTAACGAATATCGTAATCCCGTACGAACGCATCAGCTGATCGGCCGCTTTGAACAAGTAACGGTACGCCTCTATGCTCCATTTCTCCGGCCACAGGGAGTAGCCATTATTGGCTAGCGTGTTCTCGTCCGTGAACGAGATGATCGTGACGAACAGAAACGGAAAAACGCACGCCAGCGCGAACAGGCCGGCAATCAAATTAAATATAACGTTCCACGCAGGCGAAAGCCTGTGGAAATCGCGCGGTTTGACCAAGGATGCCATGAAGGTTGCTCCTTTCTCCTGCGCCCGGCTTAGAACAAGGCGTTATCCTTGTTGAATTTGCGGACGACGTAATTGGACGTAATAACTAGCACAAACCCGACGAACGACTGGTACAAACCGGCAGCCGTGCTCATGCCGATTTCTCCTGTTGTTTTCAAACCGCGATACACGTACGTGTCGATGACGTTCGTTACGGAATACAACGTACCGGAATCGCGCGTGACCTGATAGAACAAACCGAAATCCGCGTAGAAAATGCGGCCGATCGCAAGCAGCGTCAATATCGTCATAAGCGGCGTAAGCATCGGGATCGTAATGTTGCGAATCTGCTGCCACTTGTTGGCCCCGTCGATCATCGCTGCTTCGTACAACGATTTGTCGATGCCCATGATGGCTGCTAAGTAGACGACGCTGTTATAACCAAGCGATTTCCAGAGAAACACGAGGACGATAATGAACGGCCAATACTTCGGCTCGGAGTACCATTGCGTAGGATCCATGCCGAATGCAGTAGCGATTTTGTTGACCATCCCCCGGTCGAAGCTGAGAAAACTATATACGAAATACCCGACGATGACCCAAGACAGGAAGTAAGGCATGAACATTCCCGTCTGATACCACTTCGCCAGCTTTTTATTTGCGATTTCGGAAAGAACGATCGCCATGGCCACAGCCAATACAAGGCCGATGAAAATAAAAACAATGTTGTAGAGCAGCGTGTTGCGGGTAATGACGAACGCATCATCCGTGCTGAACAAGAACTTGAAGTTATCGAAGCCGACCCACTTGCTGTCCATGAAGCTGGTAAAAAAATTGCCGCTGTTGCGATACTCCTTAAAGGCAATGGCCGTACCGAACATGGGCAAATAAGAGAAGCAAATAAACCACAAGGTTGCGGGCAGCACCATCAACAGCATTGCTTTGTTGCGATTGATGTCTTTCACGAAACGCCCCAACGATCTCATGCGAATCACCCTTTCCGGTGAAAGTAAAATCAAGCTGTCGGATATGGACATAGGGCGTGTCTGAATACTCCGAAGGCAGCAAATTTTGCCGAATTTTCGTTCCATGCAAGGAACTTTTGTGAAGGCGTACCGGGGGTACGTCGAGCAAAAGTGACGAAGCAGGGGGCGAAAAGGCGGTGAAAGATGCCCCTGAGCGAGTTTTCAGACACGCCCTCGCAACACAAACGGGCGAATGTCGAACATTCGCCCCCTTGCGTTTTCCAATTGTTTCTTACTTGCCGTTAGCTGCTTTCCAAGCGTCGAGCTGCTTTTGCGCCTCGGCTTGGATTTTGCCCAAACCGGCAGCGTTCAGCTTATCGATGGCTTTAGGCAAATACGTCGCTGGATCAACCGATCCCGTCATCAGCGGCGCCCAGAAAGCTTCTTTTGCGTTCTGTACGGCAGCGATTTCGTTCGACACCGGCGACGGATCGAAGTTAAAGCCAAGCAGAGTGGCCGGTTTACCGGAAGCGTTGTATTTCTTGAATTCTTCCCACTTGTTGGCTGGATCGCCAGGGTTCAAGTACGTCAGCATAACGTTACCGAGAGAGAACGTCGGCATGTCGTAGTTTTTCGATTCCGGCAAGTTCTCCATGTAGTCGCCTTCGGTTTTCTTGAAGTGCACGCCTTCGATACCGGAATCCACCATGTTGCGCAGCACTGGATCAGTGTTAAGCAAGTTCAGAAATTCCATCGCTTTTTCTTTGTGTTTGGAATTGGCGGAGATCGCTTGCATCGAGCCCATGACCGACCAATTGTAGATGAGCGCGTCGCTTTGCGGCGTCGACACGATCGGATAACCGTAGCTGGTCGACCAAATGTTGTCCGCGAACGGCTGAGTCGTCGCTTTGTCCACAAACCATTTGCCCGTTGCCATCGCATCCGAAGACGATTCAAGCGTCGCAGCCTCCGTCGGGATGTAGCCGGCTTTGTAATACTTGTGCATCGTCGCGAGCGCTTGCTTCATCTCCGGCGTGTCGAGCACGTTCACGACTTTGTAGCTCGTATCGCCAAGCTTGACCGCAAGCGGGAATTTCTCGACCAGGTAGTCGTAAGGCACGTACGGTCCGAAAGTTTTGTCCACTTGGAACGGCGTGATGCCCGGATTTTTTTCTTTGACGGCTTTGAGCAGCGGCTCAAGACTTTCAAGCGTACGAATGTTCTCGATGCTTAGCTTGTCCTGGTCGAGAATGTTTTTGTTGAAGCGCCATACTTCTTGTGCAGGCAGCTCTTTATTGGCCGGAATGCCATAATTTTTGCCGTCGACTTTGGAGCCTTCCAGGAACGCCGGATCGAGCACTTGCTTGATGCCCTGACCGTATTTCTCCAGCAGCTCGTCAATCGGAGCGAATGCGCCTTTACGAGCATTTTGTACATAATCGAAAGCCCAAGACGCAGTAAACATAATGTCCATATCCGAGCCGGAAGCTGTCAGCACCTGCATTTTCTGCGTGTAGTCGCCCCAGTCGATCTGCGTCATTTTCACGGTAGCGCCAATTTTTTCCTTCGTGTACTTGCTGACTTCTTCCATTACTTTGTTAACGTCTTTCTGCGGCGTGCCGATCGTGTACCAGCTCAGTTCGACCGTTTTGTCCGAACCGCCTGCATTGGAAGAGTTATTCGATTTGCTGCCGCAGCCGCTCAATACGAGCGAAAGCGCGAGCGCGGACGAAAGCCCGACAGTCAGTTTTTTGCGAGTGCTGCTCATTTCGGTATTGCCTCCCTTTTCTGTGTGTCGCAAGCCTTGATGCATGTTCTATTTGTATCTTAAAGAATGAAAACAGTTTCAAAAATAGGAGGAACTAAAGATTACATGGACAAACTAAAGAAAAGGAGCCGCCTAGCTCGCCCGATTTCCCGAACAGACTATTGCAGCCCCTTGTATTCGCCCGGTACGATGCCGACGTGTTTTTTGAATTGCTTATAAAAATAACCGATATCCCAGTATCCCACCTGCTTGGCGATTTCATTCACCTTCAAGTGGCTGCTCGTCAGTAGATGCTTCGCCTTATCGATTCGGAACTTGTTTATGTAATCCGCGAACGATTCGCCAGTCTGCTTATGAAATAACTGGCCCAAATAATTCGGATGGATATGGTACATTTGCCCAAGCGACTTGAGCGTCAGCGCTTCCTCGTAATGATCTTGAATATAGCGCAATACTTGCTTGACGATTGGGCTCACGTCCTCGCCGGCAAACGAATCGATCGTGCGTATCGCAGCTTCCTTGACAGCTGCTTCGACACCGTCCAGCGTGTCCGCGGACACCACTTGATCAAGCGCCGCCTTGTACGCTTCCGTCGAATCCGGCCGATTCAGTTTGTCCGTCTCCATCTTCATATGGATCAGCAGTTCAACAGCCGCGCCTTTTGTTCTCGCGGGATTCAAGCCCTCTGTAAGGCAGATGACCGAGAAATCAGCTGCGATTTGGCTTAACAGTCCTTCTTTATCCTTGGCCATAATAGGCTTCGCATATGTATCCCAATCCAACAGTTCGGAAGGAAGGCGCTGCTCGGCTACGGATTGAAGCTGTGCGTAATCGATAAGCTCGCTGTCAGGCATAACGAGGAAATACTGCTGCGCCTTACGCGCTTGCTCATAACTAACGCTTGCTTCGGCCATGGCCACAGAATCGCCTATCGAGATTCTCATACCGATGTCCCGGATTCCGCCAGTCCCATTCATCTCCCGAAGCGTCCCCGCTATTTTACGCTTCTCCAATTCAGGATCAGTCATTCCAAATGCAAGGACCGTGTTACCGTCCACATCCCGAAATCGAACGTACCCTTCCGTCGCTTCGAATCGTTCATCCAACTTGCTGTCGACCATCCCTTGATCGCCTTCCGCTGTTCGAACGATCGCCACGACCACGTAGGGCCACGACAAATCGATGCCCAGCAGCGCCGTCCTCTCCGCAAGTTCGGGGAATGCAATTCGCCCGGCGACCCAGCGAGACATAATGTTATCTCTCAAGATGTCGATCTCGTCTTCTCCGAAAACTCGATCCTGTTTCTCCGCATTTAACTTGGCAACCGTGCCGCTTAAGGTGGCTTCCAATTCCTCGAAATGAACCGGCTTGAGCAAATAGTTCTCGATCCCCAGTTTCATGCCCGTCTTCAAATAGTCGAATTCGTTGTATCCGCTAAGCACGATCACTTTGAGATGAGGCAGCGTCTCTCGGGCGTGTCGAATAAGCTCCAGGCCGTTCATGATCGGCATCGAGATGTCCGTAATCAGAATATCGGCCGGCACTTGCTTTAAGCGCTCCAGCGCTTCTTCCCCGTCTTCCGCGCTGCCGACGATTTCCAGTCCGAACTCGGACCAGTTGACCGCATCGATCAGCCCTTCGCTAATGAACGGTTCATCGTCCACAATAAATACTTTATACATCTTTGTCTTTTTCCCCCGCTTCCCGTTCCTCCGCGGGCCAGCTAACGGTAACTGCAGTCCCGTTCCCTTGCTCGCTCTCGATATGAATGCCGTAGGTCGGCCCATACGCTAATCTGATCCGATCGTGTACGCTGCGCAAGCCGAAAGATCCGCTTTCTTCATCGTCAGGCGACTGCAGAGCTTGAAGGATGGCCGAGAGTTTATCCGCCTCAATCCCGTTCCCATTGTCGCGAACGTACACACGGACGGTTCCAGCGTCATTGACCGCCTCGATGGATAACCGATTATCGTCGCGCCGCGAATCGACGCCGTGGACGATATAATTCTCAATGATCGGCTGCAGCAGCATTTTAATTACGGTTATGCCCAGCAATTCGGGCGGGCATTCAATCGAATAACTAAACTTGTTTTTGTAGCGAATTCGAAAAAGCTCCAAATACAATCTGCACATTTCCAGTTCCTCGCCAAGCGTGTTCGACGGTCGCGAGCTGACGGAATGCCGAAACAACGTCGCCAGACTGAAGATCATCTCCCCGACATCTTTCGCGCCTTGTGAAATGGCCCTTAGCCGGATGACCTCCAACGTGTTGTATAGAAAATGCGGGTTCACTCTCGCTTGGAGCGCGGCAAGCTCCGTACGTTTCAGTCTGATCTCGGACTTATATTCCCGATCGATATGATTGACCAGTTCGTCCAGCATATCGTTAAATCCGCGCGATATTTGTCCAAGCTCATCCTCCCTCGCATCATGTAGGCGGGCGCTCAAATCGCCCCTCTCGACCTTCTTCATGAGAAAGACGATTCGTTTCGTTCTTCTGGCGATGTTAACGATGACAAGCGATGGAATGAGAATGGTCACGGCGATGCAGGCGATGGCGATCAACATTAACGTTCTTCTCAGCCCTGCGTAAGCAGCGTCGATCTCTCTGGTCGGGGCGACGCCTACAACGATGTAACCGGCTTTGTTCTGGGGCAGAGCGGAAATATACGAAGGCTCGTCCAACATCTCGACGCTGCGCAATGAGCCGATTTGCTCCATATACGGGTATACGCGACCATAGTAACGGTTGGAAGAATCGGACAGTACTTGTCCGTCCGGCGTCAGCACGAGAATCGCGCCCTTCAGCGATGCACGGTCTTGCTCCAGCGCCCTGTTCACCAAACCTGCGTCAAAATAAACGAGTAGTTGCCCGATGTTTTTCAGCGTATTTTTGTCGTTTAATTGGCCGTGCATTGCGTACAGTTGGGGGTTCCATTGCCCGATCGCTTTACGGACCCACACGTTCGGCGTTCCGGCAGCCGGCCCTTCCGCCGCCATCACATCCGGGATATAGGATCGGGTGGCATTAACCGGGATCAGCTTGCGCGGGCCGAGCGATTGGTATACATACATCATCTGCTTCTCATAGCTGTACAGAATGACGTTACGAATGTCGGGGTCCAATTCCATTCTGTTGGCGAAAAAATTTAATATATCTGAGGCATTCTCGTTGCCGCCCGCAAGATTCTGATCCGTCATGTGTTGGATATAGTCGCTGTAAGGATGTGTGAGAAAATAAGACATGTTGTTCGCAAGCACATTGTTGCGGTAGATTTCCTGCACCGTTAGCTGGAGCCAGTCGTACTTCATCTCCATGTAACGGTTAACCCGCTCCATCGCCTGTTTCTGATCGTTCAACTCGCTGCGCACAACAGAAGCCGACAGGAGATTAAATAGCAAATAGGAAAGCGTAATAATCGTCAAGGTGACGATCACGACGAAGATGAAGATGACTTTAACGAATAAGTTTTTGCGCAGATAGTCGCTGTAAATGTTCCGTAGTCGCACGTTGGTGCCTTCTCTCGCGCTTATTGTCGTTGCCAGACATTATAACATGTTCTGGCAGAACGCCAATAACTGCCCGCGTTACGGGCAGGTGCTTATAATTTGCTTGTTGGACAACTAACTCATCGAGGCAGCTCCACTTTCGTGATCTGCCTTGTTCGACGAGTGACGATTAAATCAAGCTCTTGCTCGATACTGTACTTACCGACTTCACTTTTGATTATTCGTATTTTCCGCGTCTTGCCATTTGGCTTCAAGACTCTAATGATTTCATTGTCAATTTGTACAATTCGGACTCTCATCGTTCTTGTGTCTTTCAGGATCAAATCCAGTGCCAACAAAATGGCAAGCACAAAGAACATCATAAACAGAACCGAGAATAATATGACAAGCGGGGTACGTTCAGTATATAGGTTCAAAAATATTTGCGTTGCCGCTAGCAGAGAAAAGCAGATGGAGGAAATTAGCAAGTAACGAATAGAACCCAAATATGATTTCATTTCTCTCCCCTAATCTTCAAGGCTAGGAATGTCCATTTCCTCCATCGCTTGATTGGAATCGTAATCGATGTAGATTTCAGTGATTTTAACAGTGTTTTTGTCGTATATGAAACTCATCTTGTTTTTGTTGACGATAACACTCAAACTATTCGTTGTTTCAGCCGCGGTTTCTTCAACGAGATCTTTCCCATACACTTGTTTGACTTTTTCAATTGAATCTCCAACAACGACGCCGCGCTTTGTAGCTACGTTGATTAATTCAACCGAGACGATACGTCCCGATTTGTTGGTCGCATTAAAGAGATAATCGAAGATCAAATCTGCGTGTTCCTTATTCGGGTAGGAAATTTGAAACCAGTCGTACTCCGTATCCTTCACGTTGCCTGCTACCCTTGTCCGAACATTCTCCTTATTTTCCACAAAAGAAAGCTTTAATTCAGATGTCAATTCTGCAAGAGAAATTCGATCGTTTAAGATCAAATTTTTGTATGGAACATCGAGGTCATCAATGGAAATCTCTGCAATCGCCACCATATCACTTTTTCCTCCAAATTTACTTTCCAGTGCTACATCTATTCACTTGACTGATCAACCCTGTTTTTCAATTGGAAAATACAAATAAAGCTCGCCGTTAGTTTCTACCGGGTTATAATATTCGTGAACTGCTCCAACGATGGTGAAGTTATGATTTGGCAAAAATTCATTGACCATCTCATTGAATATCTTTTGGTATGTATTATGATTGCACTTAATGACTGCGTACTTATATGCCGGGATTGTCCATTTCGTCCAGCCCGCCGGAGCAATTGCATCTTCCAACACTTCGCACCCCGCTAAATATTTGCCTTGATTCGTCCATCGATTAAATTGACCGAATAAATCGCTCATTGCACCCCAGATGCCAACGATATTGCCTCCATCATCAACCTTCGCTAGCGAGCGAATTTCTTCAAAGTTACCGTTCGCCTCTTGCCAGAGAGTCGGAATCCAACTTTGACTTTCGGAGGCGTATCCCTGCCCTAGCTTACCAATGACTGTAAATGCCTTTTTCTCTTCAAAATGAACGGACATAAGTCTCCTCCTGACGATTTGGTTTCCGCGAGCGTTTGCGCCTGTCTGCAGCATGTGTATGATTTTTCAACCACATGTAACTGCTCGGACGCCAACCCGTCGCACAATCCCCCATTATCTCCTAATCGTACCAAACGTTATCTTCATATTGGGGGCATAAGTTAACCAAGATTTCTCACTAAATTCTTGTGACAATAACAGCTCAGCTTCATATTGTTTTTCCGCCTCTTCACGGGTCAATCCTCTTGTGGCTAAGCTGTTCAAGACTCCATCCTTATCGCCAGGAACTTGACCAATCCCTTCTTCTTTCAGTGATAGGTAGAGTTTTTTCTTATTCAGCGCTTCCATGTTTTGATCCAAGAAATTTACCTTATCGCTTACCCTGCACTCTACATTCTTTACGCCTAATTGACTTAGCAAAATGGGGACTTTCATTCCGATGTTCCCGTCTTTACCGGTCTGCTTGGTATCTTCTTCGAACAATTTCTCAAGTACTCCCAATTGAATGACCTTCGATTGATCAAGTTTGTCGAATCTGTAATTTGCCATGTTGGCGATCCAGTGAGGTTCAAAACATATGATTTTCCCATCCTGAACGACGCTTTGGATCATTTTCTTAAGAACGGAGACTGGTTCATTCATATGCAGCAAAAAAGCGTGGCTCATTGCTATGTCGTATTTGCAGTCGATATTGACTTCCTCGATGTCTGCTACAATAAACTCGGTTGGATAGGGAAGATTGGCATGTAGTTCCTTTGCGTGTCGGATTAATTCCTTGCCTTTGTCAATTCCAGTATAAAATGAACCTTCCGGCAGTAATGGAAGCAGCTTGAGACCAAGAAACCCATAGCCACAACCAAAATCAATTATTTTAACAGGCTTATTGATCTTCCAAACTTTTTGCACCAGAAAATCAAGGTAATCGTCATTGTAATATAGTGACCGTGTATTTCTAAGATATTCGATCTGGCTATCCCAATAATACTCAGACATCGCGATCACTCCTCACGATTCATCGTTTTCCTTATTCAACCCATGATTTAATATTTTTAGGAGAATTCTTACCAGCAAATAAACAACTATCGCTCCCGCACTATTCATGATTACATCATCAATGTCCGCACTCCCCAACCCCGAATAATACTGGAGAACCTCAATCGAGATGTTAGTAGCAATGAGAAACACTATGAAATTACGGGTTCTTCTGAAGTAACGGTGCAACAGAGGAAGAAGAAGTCCCAGTGGCATTAGCATCACAAAATTCCCAACGAGATTCATGAACCAAGTATGGTAGTTATAATGTTCCTTTTGATATAAGTATTGTTTAATCGAACTGAAAGGCAATAAATTGTATGACCTATACCCATACCCCATAAGGTGCATTCTATCTAGCACTAAGTATTTAGTTAAGATCAGTACATATACGACAAGGCAAATCCAACAACAAATTCTAATTGCCAACTTCATCATCGCGGTAACTTGGTCTCCTCGAATTCAATTTAAAAGCACTACTACTTGAAATAATCAATTTGACCCGTTTTTTGAAACCGTCTTTCTTCCTTGACTTCTTCTAGATATCCTATGATTTCTATATAGGGCGTTTCAGTATCGAGCTTTTGGTTTCCTGCAAATTCTTCAATGGGGGCAAATAGATCGACAAATATTTCCTCATTGGGCTTGATATTCAGTTTATTGTTTCTCGCCATAACTTTGAAATCATTCGTTCTACCGCCACTTGTCGTTTTAATCAAATAACTTAAATAGATGTCGTTTTGAGCGATTTTAAATTTGGATAAATTCCGCAATTTAACGGTGTATGCATTACCATTCGGTAATTTCGAATAACTTACTAACTCTAATTTAATCTGATCTATATCCGATGGTTTAACCTGTATGGTGGAATTACACGCTGTTATGGAAAACATCAACAACATAGTTGAAACGATGTACATAAACTTACGTACCATCGTAACGCTCCTTTCCACGAATATCCACTATTTCCATCTTACACTTATCGAATGGTGATCTTCAATACAAATTTCGAAGGGCCTTTCTCGACAAGCTTATTCCCCCAACCACGATATCGAAGCTCCATACCGCTTGGGCGAGATGCCTTCCGCCCGCTTGAACAGCTTGCTGAAGTAGTATAGATCGCCGATACCAACTCGTTCCGCGACTTGCTGAACGCTGTATTTCTTCAGTCGAAGCAGTCGCTTAGCTTCTTCCAGTCTGAGACGCAGCAAGTAATCCGAGATCGATTGCCCCGTCGCCTGGCGGAAAATCGTACCGAAATACTTCGGCGTCAGCGCCGCTCGTTTCGCCAATAATCCCGCATTGATCTTTTCCGTAAAATGCTCTTCCATATAAGCGATGGCGCTAAGGACGAGATCCGCATGCGTATGGTCGATTCGCACGCCTTCCTTCGTCATCAATTCCCCGTGGATAAGCCCGATCAGGCGCAGCATTCCGGCTTTCAGCCATATCCACGAATCCATTCGCGATTCCTCGAACCGAATCCGAAGCTCACGAAACGCCTCATAGAACGGTTGAACCGCGGCCGGCCTAAGCGTCTCCGGGATGTCGAGATCTGCCACTTCTACGGTCGGACGTTGACCGAGCCATTTCTCTTCCGCCGGTTCACCGCCATCCGATGGAAGTCCCAAGTACACCGAGTATGGAGAGAAATCCATGCCTTCCCCGAGAAAAACGTAGTCGAAGTGGACGGCGAAACATTGCATCGGCGCCTCATCATCTATCGTCATTTTGTTAAACAGATGAGGCTGTATATAAACAAGATCGCCTCCCTTGATCGTATGCAGGCGATTCTCAATGCGAATCGACCCGCTCCCCTGCACAACGTAAATTAACTCGTGATCGTAGATGACCCGATCTGGAACGCGGCTTCCAGCTGGCAATTCGATTTCGTGTACGAAGCGGACGTAAGGAGAAATCGTCCGATAATCTATCTTTAACCGTTCGCTCATATGTCCTCCAAGTGTAATTCGACTTTTTTACAAATTTATTAAACTTCTCTCCATCGTAACGCGATTCCCGTTCGATTACAATCAAGTCAACCCCAACTTCAAGGAGGATAAATCAATGACGAATATGACGCAAACACAATCACCGATTACACAAGAACATATCGACTTTTATCAAGAAAACGGTTTCGTACAAGTAGATAACATGCTCTCTCCAGAAGAGCTGGCAGAGCTGCGCGAATATTTGGAAGAGGCGATGCAGACGGAAGGCGATCTGTCGCAGTCGACAGACAAGAAAGGTGGGCTCTATTATCGCGTGCTGAATCAAAAAGTGAATCTGTGGCGCGATCACGCCGGTATGGGCAAGTACAGCTTTCACCCTCGCTTTGCAGCGTCCGCTCTGGCGCTGACAGGCGCTTCCGGCATTCGTTTCTTCCACGACCACGGCTTGTGGAAAATGCCCGGCGACTCCAAAGCGACGCCTTGGCATCAAGATACGCCGTACTGGCCGATCAACGAAGCCCAAGCGGGCATGATGTCTCTGTGGCTCACGCTGGACGACGTCAACGAGGACAACGGCTGCATGGCGTTCGTGCCGAAATCCCATAAGCTCGGTAAGCTGACCGGCATCGACTTCCTGAATCCGCAAAATATTTTCGACTATGTCGACGGAGGACAGTCGGAAGAGCACAAACCTGTCATCGTTCCGCTGAAAGCCGGCAGTTGCACATTTCATAACGGATTAACGTTCCATTACGCTCATTCGAACGTGACGGACAAACCGCGCCGCGTGCTGGCGATTATTTTCATGCCGGACGGTGTTACGTTTAATGGCAAAAGCCATCCGGTGACGGATGGATGCGGTTTGCAAGCAGGCGAGCCAATCAAGGGGCCGCTCTTCCCGCTGCTGGCCAATGCCGATGCCTAACGCGAACAGCCGCGTCATCGCGGAGCCTGTTGTCGACTGGCCGCATATTCCTGAAACGATCAAACTCGGGTACACTCACGGCATTGCCGTTGATTCGCAGGATCGTATCTTCGTCTTTAATATGAGCGAACACGCGATCGTTGTACTCGACCCCGAGGGGAACTACTTGTTCTCTTGGGGAGAGGAGTTCGCACGCGGCGCCCATGGCATGCATCTTTACCGGGACGCCAACGGCGAAGAATGCCTGTTGCTCACTGACATCGAGCGTCATCTCGTTGCCAAATATACACTGGACGGACGTGAGCTGCTTACTTTCGCAGCTCCTCCTCCATCCGACGCGTATGATCGTCCCGAGAAATTCGTACCGACCGACGTACATGCTGCACCAAATGGGGATGTATACGTCGTAGACGGGTATGGTCAATATTATGTGCATCGTTACGACAGCCAAGGCAATTGGCTGCAAAGCTGGGGCGGCCGAGGCAGCGGCGACGGGCAAATGCAAGAACCGCACGGTCTATGGATAGACACGCGCGGCACTGAGCCTTCGCTATATGTGGCCGATCGTAGAAATCAACGCTTCCAGCGTTATACGCTCGACGGCAAGCTGCTTCATACTTACAACGGCGATTATCTGCTGCCATGCGACCTCGTCAGCGACGGGCAATATTTCTACATTCCCGATTTGAACAGCCGTATCACGATCGCCGACCTGGATTTCCAGGTGCTCGGACATTTCGGCGAACAACCGAAGCACTGGCAAGACAAGAGGTGGCCGGACATCCCGGAATCCGAATGGACGGCCGATACGTTCGTCTCTCCGCACTCGATGTGTCTTGATCGCCAAGGCCATCTGCTCGTCGTCGAATGGGTGCCGCGCGGACGTATCACGAAATGGAAATGGCGATTGGCGGATTAACAAAAATGCACCAACAAGTTAGGCCATAATGTTTGTCAGCCGTCCGAACTGCTCGATCTCGACGGCGACGACGCGCAAAGGGGATGTCCCATCAGTCATAATTGACTAAGGGACATCCCCTGTTTTGTGCTCACAATTTATATTTTGCGGAGATGAATCTCTTCCTGGTTGCAGCTCCATCACGGGTTGCCAATTGACGTCCAGAGATACTGCGCCAAACGCATTTAATTCGAGCGCTCAAGGCACCTCTAGCCCGGAGATACTACGCCAAACGCATTAACTTGAGCTCCCAAGGCACCTCTAGCCCGGAGATACTACGCCAATCGTATTAACTTGAGCTCCCAAGGCACCTCTAGCCCAGAGATACTGTGCCAAACGTATTAATTCGAGCGCGCAAGGCACCTCTACCCCGGAGATAATGCGCCAAACGCATTAACTTGAGCTCCCAAGGCACCTCTAGCCCAGAGATAATGCGCCAAACGCATTAACTTGAGCTCCCAAGGCACCTCTAGCCCAGAGATAATGCGCATTAACTTTATTGCTTTAGACCGTCTATATAGAACTTATTTATGAGACAGCCCCTATACTGTCATATTTAAGCAATGTCCATCGACAAAACGATCAATTTCTTACGTTTCATTCGCAAAAACGGATTCGAACACATAGGTTCCCGCACCGATTGCGAAACGTTCAACATCGCTTTCCCGGCCGAGCGAACGAATTTCGACCGCCTGCGTTGCTGGCAATCCGCTTTCTGTTATCGGCTCACCAACGTCCGACGGGACATGAACAACCGCCTCCATATTCGCCGGAATCGTCACCGTTAACCTGAATACACCGTTCTCAAGCGTCCATGCCGTAGCGATTTCGCCCGCGATGGAATCGTACGAGCATTTGGCCGACGTCAACCCGCCAAGCGGACGTGGACGAATGATCGTACGCTCAAATCCGGGAGAAGACGTGTCCGGTTGGATGCCCCCAACATGACGATACAGCCATTCTCCGACGGAACCGAACGCATAGTGGCAAAGCGAGTTCATGCCCGGATCCTGGAACCCGCGTTCCTCCGTCCATCCATCCCATCTTTCCCAGATCGTCGTCGCGCCTTGCGTCACCGAATACAGCCAGGAAGGGTAACTTTCCTTCAGCAGTAACCGGAATGCAAGCTTCTCGTGCCCGCTTGTCGACAACACTTCCATCAAATGTTTCGTGCCGTGGAACCCTGTCGCCGCCATTCCCGCCACTTCTATGCCGTCGACGAGCCGCTGCAGTGCTGTTTCACGCAATCCGTCCGGCACCAGTTCCCATGCAAGCGCCATCGCGTACACCGTCTGAGTATTGCCCCGAATGCGCCCTTCGCCATCCACGAACTCCCGAATGAACGCCTCGCGAACGAAAGCATGCAGCTCTTTGTAACGTAAGGCGTCCGCTTCCTCGCCAACGACCGATGCAATATCGGCCATCAGTTTGGCACCATGCGCCCAATACGCGGTCGAGAATACATCATAAGGCGTCGTCGAATGACCCGCTACTTGCCAGTCGAACTCCGCTTTCGTCTGCTCGAACGGCCGCTCGTCCAACGACAGCCAGTCCCCGTATTGCGGGGCGTCGCGCCGAATGCCGGTCGGGTATAACTTTTCGTTGTAGTCCATCCACCGTTTCATCGAAGCGTAGTGACGACGAAGCACGCCGATGTCGCCGTATCGCTCGTACAACAGCCATGCGATGATCGGCGGAGCGTCTGCCCATCCGGCGGATGCGGTATGCGTGTAAGTGAAATCGTTGTCGAATTCCGTTTTCGGCCCGAAAATAAACGGCGCAAAATCGGTATATGCCCCCGTCGGCCGCTGACCGTCTTCAAGGTCATCCAACCACTTCGCCAGGAAAGCGGCCACATCCATGTTATAGGCAGCAGTCGGCGCGAAAATCTGCGCGTCGCCGGTCCAGCCGTGCCGCTCGTCGCGCTGCGGGCAATCCGTCGGCACGCTCATGTAGTTCGCCCGTTGCGTCCAAACAATATTGCTTATTAGCTGATTAAGAAGCGGCTCGGAAGTCTCGAGCTTCCCCGTCTCGGGCAACGCGGAATGGATGACGACACCGACGATATCGTCGGCGAGAGGCGCCGGTCCGCCAGAAATCTCGACATATCGAAATCCGTGATACGTGAACGCAGGCTCGAACGTTTCCTGCATTCGCCCCCGGCACATATACGTATCCGTCTGTCTGGCGAAACGCAAATTGTCCGTGTACAAGCGCCCGTTCTCGTCCAGTGCTTCCGCGTAGCGTAGCGTGTAGAGATCGCCTTCGCTGCCTTGCAGCACGACGCGGAGATAACCGCTCATCATCTGCCCCATGTCCACGAGTACAACGTCTTCGGCCAGACGCCTCACCGCAATCGGCTGCCTGATCTGGGTCGCGCGAATCGGCGGACACTTCTGTGCAACAAGATGTCCACGGTAATCGTACATACGTGCCGCCGGTTTCCATAGTTCGTCGTCGAACCCGGTTTCCCGCCACGCAAGCGGCTCCAGCCTCGCGTCCCAGTTCTCGCCCATCTGCAAGTCCGAACCGATGATCGCCCCGAACGCCGCTTTCCACTCTGCATCAGTCGAGACAGACTGGATCGTTCCGTCCTCGAGCTCGATGTTTAATTGCAGCAGGAACGAGGGATCCATGCCGTATTTCTGATAGCCGTACATGCCGATGTACCCGGTATACCAACCGTGACCAAGCATGACGGCCAATGCATTATCGCCTGCGCGAAGCAGCTCCGTCACGTCGTATGTTTGATATTGGACGCGCACGTGATAATCGGTCCACTCCGGCGTCAACGCATCGTTCCCGATTCGAACGCCGTTGAGGAACAACCGGTACGCGCCAAGTGCCGTCGCGTGGACGGTCGCTCTCCTGACGTTGCCTTCGCTAACGAAAGATCGGCGCAAGTAAGCGACCGGATTAGGCGCTTCCCGGGTCGGCTTTCGGCTGCTCGGGTGGCCGATCCAGTGCCCCTCCCATTCATTCCTTCCAAGCAACCCCATCGACCAAGTCGCCGCTTGGCTCCAATCGGAGCCTTCACCTTTCTCGTCCCAGACTTGAACTTTCCAATAAAGCCGCTGTCCCGAGCGAAGCGGCATGCCGCGATATTCAACATGCGTCGGCCGGGCATCAGATACGATTCCACTGTCCCATGCGTCCCCTTCATCACTCGCAAGCGCTTTAGACGAGAAGGCGACGAGGACCCGATAAGCCGTCATCCTCGCTCCTCGCCATGACGCTTCTACGTTCCAGCTTAATCTTGGAGCGAGCACGTCAACTCCAAGTGGATCCTCCAAATATTCCGTGCGAAGCTTCTGTACAATCATCCGATCCATGCACAATTCCCCTCCCTTGCAAACATACCGTGCAATTTATCCTTTTACCCCGCCTGTTGCCACGCCTTCGACGACTCTTCCCGAGAACAGGAAGAATAGAATCAGCAGCGGTACCGTGGCCATCACCGAGCCGACCATCGCCATATCCATGTTGTAGATGACATTGTTCGTGAATTTCATAATCATGAGCGGAATAGTCTTCTTCGTCTCGGTATGCAAGAAAATAAGCGGGACGAAAAACTGGTTCCATATTTGCATGGACATAATAATGCAAATGCTGAACGTAACCGGGCTTGCCAGCGGGAACATGACACGAATGAAAGTCGTCCATTCTCCGGCTCCGTCGATTTTGGCCGATTCGTACAAGTCGTGCGGCAGCTTGGAGAAAAATGTCGTCAACAAGAAGACGGGCATCGACAAGCCGGATGCCAGCACGAGAATGACCGAAAACTGGCTGTTCATAAGCCCCATATCCCGAATGAGCAGGAAGATCGGCACGATGCCGAGTTGGACCGGGAACATAAGTCCGATCAAGAAATAAAGCAAAATGCCGCCTTTGAATTTGAAATTGAATTTGCCGATGCCGTAAGCGACCATCGTCGACAAGATGACAACGATAAGCAATGCACCGAACAAAATCAAAGCACTATTGAGCAAGTAAGTGAAAAAACCTGCGTCGACGAACAGTTTGCGGAAGTTGCCGAAGCCGAAATGTTTCGGCCAGCCGAACGTCGCCGATAACAGATCTTTCTTCGGACGGAAAGACTGGTAAGTCATATAAGCGAGTACGAACAAGGTCAGTAGCGAATACGTCCACAAGATCGCGGAGCTGATCGGCGTTTTTCTCGATATCGATTTCATGTCAGTCCTCCGATCTGCGATAGGTGACGAACACCTGCAAGAGCGCCACGATGAAGACGATCAGGAACATGACGCAAGCGATCGTCGTGCCCATGCCCATCGCGTTCACGTTTGTCGTTCCGCCGACTGCGCTGTTTTCCCCGAAAGAAATCCGGTAGAAGAATAGCGCCATGACGTCGACGCTGCGATTAATGCCGCCCGCTGCACCGCCTAGAATAAAGCTGTAGTCGAACATCGTCATCGCGAAAATATAAGTCAGAATAAGCATATTTAAGATGGTCGTCTTGATCTGAGGAATCACGATGCGGAAAAACCTGCCCCAATACGAAGCGCCGTCCAGCAGCGCCGCTTCGATCACTTCGGACGATATCATCTTCATTGCGCCTAAGAAAAAAATCATGCCGACGCCGATGCCCGACCAAGCGACTAGCAGCCATACGATATAAATACCGAGCTCTGGCAGCCCCATCCAAGGACGGGTCCATTCGCCGAGCCCGATTGCTTCCAATAACCGATTAAATACGCCGATGTTGCCGTCGAACACAAGGGTGCCCATGAACGCGATGACAGGCGTAGCGATAAATTGCGGGGAGAAGATCATGGCCTGGAAGAAGCGATGCCCTTTGATTTTGCCGTATAACAAGTAAGCCAAGTAAAGCTGTGCAGGAAGTACGACAAACGCATTCAGCGCAAACAATGTGAAGCTGTGGCCGAGCGCGTTCGTGAGCTGAGAGAACAGATCGGGATTGCGGAACAGTTCCGCGTAGTTTCCAAATCCGACGAACGTCTTGTCGCCAATGCCGTCCCACTTATTCAAGCTGATCTGAACGGCCGATAAAATCGGGTAAACCGAGAACAACGTATAGAGAACGAAGCCGGGTAAAATAAACCAGATGAACGGCTTGCTGCGAAACCAGGACATCGCTTTCACCTTCCTTGATGCGAAAGCGGCCAATCGGCGACCGTTACTTTACGCCGCTTGGCCGCTCCCGCGGATGCTGTTACAATTACTTCGGCGCCGGGTAGGTTGCCGCTTTATCGAGAATAGCCGCTGCTTCTTCGCCCGTAATGGCCGCAGTCATCAGCTTCGGAATCACATCTTTCATCATCATGTCAGCCGCATTCGATTGCGGAGAGGACAACGCGGTCAAGACGGAGTAGATGTTGAGGCCCGCTTGGTCGAATACGCCAAGCTCCTTAACGCCTTCGTCTTTCGGCGTAATGTCTTTGATCGTCGGCACGAGGCCGGTCGCGTCTTCCATAATCTGCTGCGCTTCCTGACCGCCCAGGAACTCCAAGTATTTCAGCGCTTCTTCAGGATGTTTGGAACGCGAAGCGATCGCGTATGTCATGAAGTTGCTGTAGCTCGATTGCACGATGCGTTTGCCGTCTTTGTTCGGAATCGGGAAGCGGCCGAGACTCAAACCTGACGCGACGTAAGTCGAGTTGTTCCACGTGCCGTCGATGATCGCAGCCGCTTTGCCGTTCGTGAAGGAGAACTGCGCGCCCGCCATATCTTGAGCCAGGAAGTCTTTGCCGAAGTAACCTTTATCCACGAGATCGCGGAACGTCTGGAACATTCCGGCGACCGCAGGATCGGTCAGCTTGCCCGTGCCGTTCTGTGCCGCTTGAAGCGCGTCGTTCGCGAAAGCCGGCGCCAAAGCGAAGATCGGCCAAGCGCGATCCCATTCGCTCTTACCTGCGAGGGCAATCGGAGTGACGCCCGCTGCTTTCAGCTTGTCGAGCCCTTGCACGAATTCATCCCAGTTCTTCGGTACGCTAAGCCCGTTCTTGTCGTAGATTTCTTTGTTGTAATAAACGACGTTCGTATCGAAGAAAGATGGCAAGGAGCAATAAATTTTGCCGTCGATCGTACAGTAAGATTTCTGCGAGTCGTCGTAACGGGACAGGTCCATGTTATACGAAGTCAAATCAAGCAAAAAGCCGTTTTTGACCATCTCGGACATTTTTGATGTTTTGTCGCCTTGTACCCAGAACAGATCAGGCAATTCGTTCGCTTGCAGCGCGACGTTTAAGCTCTGATCGTTCTGCGCGAAGTCGTATTCGATTTTGATGTTCGGATATTTCGCCGCGAACGCCGCGTTAATTTTCTTGAACGGCTCTTCCAGTACGGCTTGGTTGCCGAGGTCGCCCCATACTTTTAACGTGACGTTCTCTCCGCCGGACGATGCTGCCGGGCTTGAGGCGGCAGGAGCCGACGATGATGCGCTTGGCGAGCTTTCGTTTTTGTTGTTACTTCCGCATGCTTGCAGCGTGAAAGCGAGCAATGCCGTTATCGACGCGAGCGCGAATGTTTGACCTTTTCTCAACGTGAACCCCTCCTGAGCTTCCATGGATTGTGTATCCGAATTGCAGTGTAGCGGATCGCGATCTACCCTCATTGTAAGCGTTGACACACCGGGCATCCATGCAGTTTGCCCCTCTTCTGATGCCAAACAGCCGGAACCTCCACGGCCCCGGCTGCGACGACGTTCCAAATTTCTCGAATTTGATTCCATTTTCCCGCTTACTTCAAGCTTTTGAAATGTTTGACCGTCTGGCCCGTCTTGCGTTTGAACACTTTAATAAAATAGTTCGGGTTCGAATATCCTACGCGAAACGCGATTTCCTCGGTCGAAAGATCCGTATCGCGGAACAATCTGACTGCTTCCCGTACACGCAGGTCGGTCAAATAATCGGAGAACGCTTGCCCCGTTTCCTGGCGAAACCGCTGACTAAAATGATTTTCGCTGAAGTTGGATAGTTGGGCCATATCCTCCAGCCGGATCGCTTCGCTGAAGTGCTGGCTTAAATGCTCTTTAACCCGCTCCAACCATCCTGTCCGGGATTGCCGGCTTGTAACCGTCATCTGCGTTCTGGCGGTCAATTCGCGAACCAATGTCCGCCATTCGTCTGAAGTACGTACAGCCCCGGCAGCTTCGGGTAACGGCCATAACGAAACAAAGAACCGTCCGAGCTCCGCCGTCTGCAAGTCATACCGTTCGATCAGGAAGTCGGCAAGTTGAGAAGCGACGGCGACACCGAGTCTTACCCATTCCGAAGGCTTGTAGCTGAGAAGCTTCTCGTCCTGATAAGCGAGCAGCTCCTCCGCAAGTGGAGTGAATTGCATATAACGAATCCGCTGCTTCACCAGCTTGTAGACCGCTAGCCACTCTTCCTCCGAGAAAGTTCCTCTCGGGAGCGCAGCATCGGACAAGCGGACCTCGCCATCGAATCGGGAACCTTCCGCTGCCTGCTCCGCTCTCTTGCGCGCAGCCGTCCAATCGCCATCTATCCCAATCTCATCACCGAAACCGACCGCGAGCGAGACGTTCAGCTTCTGGGAGAACGCTGCGGTCCACTCTTCCGCCATCCTCTCGCATTCTTCTCGTATGCGCTGGTCGTCTCCAGCGGGATCAAATGCGTAAGCACCATGGAATATGCCGTCTTCTTCGCCAAATAGAATCGGGTTGCGCAGTCGTTGGAACATCTCTTCCGCGAGCAGCCTCATCGCTTTGCGCTCTTCAGGGGAATACGCCTCGCTACGATGATAGGGAATCAGGACGATCCAGCGAAATGCCGACCCGTGATCTCTTAACTTTGCAGCCATGGCGTTCTTGTCGCTGTCGTTAATCGAGCCGATTTCAGTATGTCCGGGCGTCGCCGGCTGTGCGGGGTCGTATGACTTTCTCATCTCGTAAGGAAGCGAGCTTAGAACTCTCAGCAGTTCCTCTGGCTCCATTTCGTACTTGGAAATATAGTCGGTCACGCCAAGCTGGATCGCTTGACGAGTATATTCAAAATCGTTGTAGCTGCTAAGCACGATAACGTGGATATCAGCATGCGTCTTGCGAAGCTCGCGGATCAATTGGAATCCGTCCATCCCGGGCATCCGGATATCGGTTAGCACGACATCGACGGGAGAGACAGCGGCAGCGGCGAGCATTTCTTCTCCGCTTTTGAACACGCCGGCGACCCGGAATCCATTGCTTTCCCAATCTATAATCGATTGCAGCCCGATTCTGACGAGCGATTCATCGTCTACGATCATGACGTTACGCATGTTTTCCCTCCTCGCGGTCGTCCTCTAGCTGTAAAGGCAAGGTTAGCTTAAACGTCGTCCCCTCGCCAGGCGAGCTCTTCATATCAAGGCCGAAGGCGCTGCCGTAATGAAGCTGAATTCTCTCGTGCACGCTATGCAAACCGAAGTGGCTCTCCCCGCTGTCGAATCCTTTTACAATATCCGTCAAACGCTCTGCTTCTACGCCGACTCCGTTATCCTCGACGAAGAGCAGCAGTTTATCCCCTTCTCTTCTCGCGCGCACCGAAATATCGCCCGGTCTATCCGCCAGAGCCAGCCCATGAATCAGCGAATTCTCAATGAGCGGCTGAAGCAGAAACTTCGGGATCCGAGCGCCTTCGAGCTCGGCCGGAATATCCGCATTAAACTGAAAATGCTGATAACGCACTTTCTGAATCGTGACATAATTGTGCAACATCGCGATTTCCGTGGAAAGAGCGACCGGATCGCCTTTCCCGCGCAAGGCGTAAGTGAGCATCTGGTTCAGCGAATCGACCATTTCTTTAATGTTGTCCTGCTTCTGGATCATCGCCATCCAACGGATGGAATTAAGCGTGTTGTATAGAAAATGAGGCGATAATTGATTTTGCAGTACGCGGATTTCCGCGTCTTTCTTCTTCGCTTCCTGCTTCGAAATTTCATCGATCAGTTGCTCGATCTCGTACATGACGGAAATGAACGTATCGTTCATCTCGACGACTTCGATCGCGCCTCCGAATCGTTTGAGCTTGTTCGGCTTGACGCCTTTAATGCCTTGCTTCATGTTCAGCTTCAGCCGGCGGATCGGAATAACGAGGTCCATTGCTAGCAGTTGGGTTACAATCAATCCGATCACGATGCAGACAAGGACGATAAAGATGGCTAGCTTCGCGATCCGGTAGATCGGTTCGTAAAGCTGACTGAGCGGAAGCTGCGCGGACAGGCGCCACCCGTTGTGCAGTTGATTTTGCGAATAGGTCAGCAATTGGCGTTCGTCATCGTTGATCTGTTGTCCGTTGCTGACGAGAAGGACGTTGTCCTGGGTAAGCAGCTTGATGGCGACGTCCTCTTGAAATTTGGTCTGGGCGAAAATGTCAGTAATCGCTTTCGAATCGATCACGATCGTTAACGTCCCGAGTACGTTCAGCTTCTTGTCCCGAATCGAACGACCGAGTCGGAACGCCTCGTATTTCACGTACCCGTCGCTATAACTCTGGGGCATAAACCAGTTCGCGCTGCCTTTGCCTTCGGATACTTGGCGATTGTACGCTTCGTTGGTCGCATTGAAGTCATCGATCGCGTTAATGCCATACGTATATTGAGCGGTCGGCGTCACGATCTTGATCGCTTTAATGTAAGCGTTCTGCCCGGCGCCAAGCCAGAACACGTTTAATTTCTCGTTAATGTCGTTCTGGATTTGAAATTTCTCGTAGATCGATTTCGGAGTAACGGAAATCCACGCCAGCAAGCTGTCGTCCGTCATGATTTGTTTGCTGAGCAACTCGTAGCTGCCAAGGCGGTCATCGATCTTCTGCCCCATAAGGCTGAGCAGATTGGTCGCATATTCCGATGAGCGGGTTTTGGAAGAGGCGGTGTAATTAGCCGTCAGGCTATAAATACCGGCTAGCGCCGGCAGGAGGATTAGAGGCATATATACGAGAAGAAGCTTGTAGGGAAGCCGAATTCTTCCCCAACGGAATATCGAGGATCGTTTGCTTGCGAACATCGTAGTTGCTCCCCCCCATCCGGTCTATACGCTGGATGTCTTGTACGGTTAGTCTACCATAATGGAGGGGAGGAGGAGAATAAACAGGAATTAGCTTGCCTTTTTCCCTTTGCCGGTAATGATTTTGATCGATCCATTTTCCACTCTTACCGTGTAGGTGAGTTTGTATTTGCTAAGCTTCGGTTCGTCCCCCCCGCCTTCCCACGCTTCGATCAGAACGGCAACTTGCGCCTCCTTTTCGGTTGCGGACAAGATGGAGCTCTGGGTAACCGCTACGCTCTGCGTATGCAAATAACCTTCCCGGAACTTCTCGTATGAGGTTTTCGTCTGCCAATCGCTTCCCAGGACGCTGTACGCCGATACATAATCGCCGCTGTCGAGCGACTCATAGAAGTAGTTCACGAGATATTGCGCATCCTCTGAGAGCGTCTCTTTCGTATATCCCGCTCCGAATGCCGCTTCGCCGTTCATGCTGGACGACTCTTCGGCAAGTTTCTTATCCGGATGCAGGCTCCATTCCTCGATCATACTGGCAACTTGGCGATACGGGATACTGAATCCAATGCTGCCCTGGTCATTGCCCGCAGAGTTGATGCCGATCACCTTGCCGTTGCTCTCGAGTACAAGCGGTCCGCCGCTGTTGCCATGCGTGATCGGAGCAGAAATTTGATACAAACCACGATACTTGACCGTATCGATATCAAAATCGCGGTCAACTCCGCTAATAATCCCGGTTGTAACCGTATTATCCAGCCCCAGCGGGCTACCGAAAGCCATGACTTCGTCGCCGACTTCAACTTTCGACTCTTTATCGACAGCGATCGGTTCCTTGCCTGCGAGCGCATCGACACGCACGACGGCGATGTCTTTCTCTACGCTTATTCCGATCACCTTACCCTCGTATACGTTCGTGTCGCTTGTTTTTACTTGAACGCCAAGAGCATCGGCAACGACATGCGCGTTCGTAACGATATCGCCTTTATCATTGTATAGAAACCCCGATCCGAGCGACGTTTCTTCCGGCAAAATCACTTCAATAGATACGACCCGCTTCTGGCTCTCGCGAATCATTTCCTTGAGATCCGGTTTGGCATCCAGTTTCTCTGTCGTCCCCGGACTGCCAAGCTTCGACTCCGCATGTACGACAGGTGCGCTCCAATGGTCGTTTAGCTCATAGGCGGAGAAGCCCCCGCCAACAAGAATCAAGGCTGATAGGGTGTATGTAATCCAACTTTTCATAATTGCGGTCCTGCCTTTCGCTTAATTGATCTCCCATTCCACACGGGTGACAGTGGCCGAACTTTTGCCGTCCAGATTGTCGTAGTCCATGTAGAAACTTCCCGTCTTCCCGACATCCAGATCCGTTGGCGACACGTAGATCGAATCGCTGTCAATCACGTTGCCAGCATCGTCCAAAAGGTCATAATAGACGAGGATGTAGCTGATCGGGCGCATCGCACGATTTTTGACCGTGCCTTCTACAACGAAATACCCGCTGTCATCGGTGTAGGCGTTAAGCGTGAGCAGTTCGACCGCCTGCGTCCGGTTGTTGAGGTCTTCCTGATTCGCCGCTTCGATCGCTTTCTGAATACGGTTGTTCTCTGCGTCTTCGAACGCTTTCTTCTTCTGCTCGACCTTCGTTCTTAACGCAGTCAACTTGCTGTTTCCATCGTCGAACTTCAGAGCCGTCTCGATAGTAGTCAATGCTTCCGCAAACTGCTTTTCGGCCAATTTGTCTGATGCTTTGTCGTAAGAAAGATCGATGATCTTCTGCCGGATTTTTTTCGATGTTTTTTGCGCTTCGTCTCCGCTATAGTCCTTCACTGTATTGAACAATGGGATAAGCGCCTCTACCGTCGTCTTGACCGCCAGGTCACCGCTCACTTGTGCAACAACGATCGTCTCTCTCTTCTCATCCGCAAGGGAAGCGAGTTTCTGGAAAACGGGACCGTTGCGAGTCGCAAGCTCCTTATCGAGTGTATCGATCGCTTTAATCGCATCGTCGAACTTCTTGCTTTTCCATTGTTTATCTGTGTCGTCCAGACGGGCTTGCAGACTGAGCGCATCCGTAAGCAATTCGCGATCGGCAAGCAACACTTTATGATCCGGCCGCTTCCCGAGCGCCTTCTCAATCGCCGCCATCCCTTCCGCCAACTTGCCTTCCAGTGCGAGGCTCTCCCCCTGTTGCTGCAGCTTGTCGACCTGCCGATTGACGGACATTTGATATCCATATAGTCCACCGATGAGAATGACAATGATGAGAACACTTGCTGCCGGGAGCAAATAAGTGAGAGAAAGAAAACGTCGACCGGAAACCCGTGGGGCAGTAGCATTAGCGGTCGATACTCCGCCTTGTGTCGTTGCCTGAACAACGGCGTCTTCTTTTTCCCGCGATTCCGGTTTCTCGTCGGCTTCCATTATAATTGGCGCTGGCGCAAGTGCTGCGGCCGTTTCTTCTTCAGCGAGTTCCCCAGCCATTGCAGCCGCTTGTTCCTCCGCTTGGGCAGTGACTTCGAGAGAAGCGCCGCAACTGCTGCAAAATTTGCTGCCTTCCTGAGACTTAGCTCCACAATTCGAACAAAACATAACAAATACTCCCTTAAACATTGATGTATAGTGCTGTCTTTTTCACGAATCCTTATATTTCGACATCGTTTTAGAATCTCCTGCCAAATTCGGATTTTCTTCGCTTTCAACAAAAAAAGCCCTGTAAAAGGGCTGTGGTTACGCATGCAGTGACTCCTCTTCCTGTTCCCTCGCTACTCAGCCAAAAAAAACTGCGTGACGCCAACCGCAACAAGGAAGATGATCAAGTAAATAGCCGTCCACTTCAGAAATCTTTTCGCTCCCGATTGCTTGGGCTTCTTCACTTTGTTTTTAATCGTAATCTTGATCGACTCATATTGCTCCGGGGTCAACGATCGAGCCGGAATCAAATGTATGGCATTATGGCTATGGAACATCATGATATACTTCGGCAAACAAAGCCCGCGAACCATATCAGACCATCGGACGCGTTGCGTAGTCGATTCCGACTCCATATACACATCGTCCTCAGAGAACGTATATGTTCTTTCTTCTTGAGCGAATTTGTCGAACGATTTTTTGGAGCCGATGAACACGCCATAAATCATCGCAATCATGGTCACAAAGACGATAATCGCCATTGGCGTATAGCCGGAGAACTCGAGTGACGATATGTCTACGCCAATTCGTAACGTAGCGAAAATAAACAATACTGCAAAAAGCCAAATATTCCATTGCCGAGTAAGGTACGAAATATTCATTTGCATAAGATCTTGGGGCGTTAACTTCACCGTAATCGTAAATGATTGGTTTTCCACGTTATCGATACCCTCTCCTTCATTAAATAATTTTAACGAAATAGCCGATCAAATACGCCGCCGGAATGAGAATAAGTTGGGCAGCCATCGTGCCGAAAAAGCGGCTGGTCATCAGCAGAACATAGATTTTGCCGAGTTGATGACGTTGTTCCTGGTGCGTTAACGCTTTGTCAGTAATGAGTCCAAGTTGGGGATCGATGAAAATGGTCAAAATAATCGTCGCGATCCCATTGATGATACCGGAAGCTTGCGATGCTGTCGTGCTGTATTGCGGAAACAGATGAGCCGCATAGAGGGAAGCCAGAACGCCAACCGTATAGATTCCGGTGACGGCAACATTTAAGAGGATGAAACTTTTGGAGATGCCAAGGTAGCGGTACTGGCTGAGTTTGAATCTGGGCAATCTTATGTATCTTCTCGTTCGCTTGATCTGTGCGAAAGTGACGCTAGAGATGAGCTTCGGAATAGAGCCGGTTACTTCCAGCCGATTAATGATTTTGGCGCAAATGCCGACGAATGACGGGAACAAGATAATCGCCAGCAATGTTCCGACGGACGAAGCAAGGATGATGATTCTCAGTTGACGGAGCAGTTCGTTGTCCACGTGATGTCTGGCATAATCGACGAACTTTGCCGTCATCGGCGCTTGCACCATATTCGCCGTACGTGAGACAAGCACGATAATGCCCGTAAGCGACAACGCAACGGCGATTTTGTTGAGTTGAACGCCTGCCAGCCGAATCGAGTAAGATAACGTCTCCGCGGCGTGAATGATCATTGTCATTGCGAATACGATGATAAGATTGGTGCTCATCACCGGCTCGCCTCCAGCGCTTTCACCAGCTTCTTGGGCGCGAAGGCACACCATGCTTTCCGAATCAAACCTTGTACTTCCGCACGCTCGGCAAGCGGCAAATGAACATTCAAATAGTGCACTGTCGCGTAAGATTCGTCTATACGATATACGCTAGGTTCGATTTCGGCGTAATAGGCCTTATCCTCCGCAGTTGACTTGATCGTTACGGTGTACCCGTCCGGCTGAATGACCGCGATGATTTTATTCCGAATGCGGAAAGACGGCTTCCCCCAATGTTCAGATTCGATCGTCTCCGGCAAAGACAAACAATAATCCCGTACTTCTTGAACCGTCATCATAAGGGGACCGCCTCTCAAAATAACTCGTCCATCAAAATGTAATAGTTCACTTTGTCGGTATCGATCCGATCGATGCCGTAACAGCTTAGAAAATAATCTGCGTATCGATCTGTGCCATAATTGTGTCTTAAACTTCTAATCGCCAGCGCGATATCTTGATAACGATCTGCCACTCCCGCCCTGCCCAGATCGATGAACCCGGACAATTGATCGTTATGGATGATCAAGTTCGGCAAACAATAGTCGCCATGCGCGACGACGAGATCTTCCGAGCTTGGTCTTGTCCGCTGCAAATGCTCATACACTTGCAATGGCGTCCAGCCTTGATATTGTTCTTCGAAATCGGATTCGTCCACCAAATCGTGTTCGATTAATCGGCGTGCCGTCTCGAGCTTCCTGTCGACAGTCTGAATGAGCGGGCAATCCGCAACACTGATCTCATGGAATTGCTTTAGCGCTTCCGCATAGACGCGCACCAAATCATCGGGTTTCGCCAGCAACCGCTCGTTCGAGCCATCCAGTCCGACAATTTCCGAGATCAATAAATAGTCCTTATTCTGATGCTCTTCGTAGAAGAGCACTTCAGGTACCGGAGCCCGACTGTGAAGCCACTCGAGTGCTTCTTTCTCCGGCCGTAAAGTTTCTTTCCAGTTGGATGGCGCGATTTTGAGATAGGCGGAATAGCCGTTGGCGCCGGTTACGCGAAACACCGAGCTGCCCGAGTGTCCGACAGTATTCTCGTGAAGCTGGCATTCATGCAGCATAATCTGAAGTTGCGGAGGCAAGATCAACATTTGCATACCATCAACAGATTGCCGTCGGGATCTTTAAAATTAAACCAGTGATTATGTTCGATTCCCGTTACAAGATTAACTTGTTTCGCTCGCATATACTCGAAGGCTTGCCCGATGTCGTTCGTGTTGAAATGAAAGGCTGGTGCTCTAAATATGTGATCTGGCGAATAAATTTTGCTATCCAGCACAATGCTCGTACCATTCATAGGCAGCACGTACAGATGACCGAACAGAATTTCGCCATCGACCGGTAAATTTAATAATTCGCAATACCAATCACGAGCTTGCTCGATGTTGCTGACGGGAATAAATACGGTGCCTACTTCATTCAATATCGGGTTCATGAACAAGCCTCCTTCATATGGTTATGTTTTTGTGCCTATTATAAGAGCCCCTTTTACTTCCTCCGCTTAAAGACGATGACAATATCCCGCGAAGCGCCTTGCGACATACTCGTGTCAAAGCACGAAACTAGCTCCCAGCCTTCGCTGCCATGTGCGTTCAATTCGTCTTCGAACTCTTCAGTGTCAACCTTTCCGCCAAGAAACCCGCCTGTTTTATACTTGATCGTGCGATACTCCCATTGCTCCATCGCTATATCCCCCGCATCTTTAATTTGAACCGCTAACTTCCTCTTCCTCATAAAATACAATCCGATTGCCGAATGGATCGGTAATGCTACATTCGCGACTGCCCCATGGCATTCGTTCCAGTCCCGGCCTGGCATAGGAATATCGCTTCTGTACGAGATGTTGCTGGAATCCTTCGATCCCCTTTATTTCGATTCTGACCGCTGCGCCAGGACAACAATCCCCGTGGTGCTCGCTCAGATGTAACCGAACGCCATCTTTGGAAATTTGCATATACAACGGCAGATCTGGTTCGAAACGATGCTCCCAGTCCATCTTAAAGCCTAGGAAGTCCAAATAAAACTCCTTCGCTTTTCGCTCATCGAATATTCGTAAAATCGGCACAAGCCCTTGCAATCCCACCCGGTCTGCCTCCTTGTTCATGCCTTGTTATCCTACCGTCGATTCGCCAGTCGCCATTTCCACACAATCGTGGCTGCGGCTAATATTAGAAGGGCACCTCCACCGAGAAGAAGAAATGGCGAAAGCTTACGGTCCCCGTTATCCGCCTCGCCTGGTGTGTAGGTAGTGCCCGCTCCAAGCTGCTGAATATCTTGATCTGCTTGTGCTAACGGAACATTCCCGCTGCATAAGTTCGTCTGCAACGTCCGATCCTTATCCTCATAACTATAGACCAAATAGGATTGACCCTTATCGAACTCGAATCCACAAGACGACGAACTGCCATCGTAACTATAAATCGAGATTCGCGGTCCGCTTACACCTTTCCAAGCTTGCTGAACAGCAAATGTGTATTGCCTTAGCTTACCGTGTTGAGATTTCTTCGTGCCGCCTCTCTTGACGACTGTACCAACAAAGATCGCGCCGGAGCGCTCAAGTTTCTCTTTCACACTGCTTCCTGCACAACTGCAGGCATAAGCCTTTTTCTCAGGGAACGATATCAATCCGACGACAATCGATAGAAGGATAATGACTATTGGCAGGCATCGCTTCATTTCCACACCACCTAGCTGATTTTGTTGGCGATTGACCGTACCTCATCGTCGCCTCGTTGATATTTCTTACACTTTGTGGGAAAAATAACGCTGAGGTGATCTTCGTGGTCTTTAAGTTAGTGGCAACCGTATTGATGTCTGCTAGTCTCATCGTCCATGAACCGACGCTATTTCAAGTTTTTGACGTGAAGCAAGGGAAAGTCGTCCAACAACGGCCTCTTACTTCCGAGCTCGAGAAGTCCATTTTGTCTCTTCTGGACAACTCGCCCACATTGTATGGCGGACTTGCCATGAATCCAGAAAGCGGTATCGTCCTTCACATCGTATGGGACGAGCCCATCCAGTTAGCATCCGCCTTGTACCCGGAGCCAATCAAAGAAATCTATTTGTTCCTCGAGCCTGGCACTCAGCCCAAAGCATTAATTTTTCTGAAGGACAAAGCTAAATACAGAGTTGTAGTGCTGCAGGGAAACAGCGACCAGTTCATGTGGCAGAATAAACTCTACTTTCTCCATCGAACATCAGTTTTTCTGAACAGGAAGATCATGTAAGAAATAACTGCGATAACAACAACGATTTGGATCGGCGTAGAATCCAAGGCCCTTATTTCATATAGTGCTGTATTGATTCGGGTAATCGCATACAAGACTGCAAACACAACAACAAATAGCAACAAATCGTTCCATTTGTCCCCTTCGCTAATAAAGACCGCAATGAGTGCGAACAGGCAGCCGATAACTAACACCGCATTGATCAACATGTACCCGTTTTCCCCTTAGCTTTTGAATGATAGTCCTGCTTCCTGCAAGGCAGCTCTAAGTTTTGGCATGGATGCGGGGCCCATTCCGTGAAATTGCAGAATATCCTTTTCGCTATGTTGAGATAACTCCTGCAAGGAATGAATCCCATGATGCTCCAAAGCTCTCCTTGCCGGGGCGGAAAGCAAAGACAGGAATCCGTCATTAGGTTTTCGTAGTTCTTCACAGATTGGGCAAGTCGGACAATCGGTGCTCTTATAATACAGATGCCCTTGCTTACACTTTCTTTGGCTGCTGCTCGACTTAGTCATCTTTGCACCTCCATCGGAGCCTATAGTTTTCTATTCATGATGAGCAAGAATGTTTACCAGTTTTCCGAAAGGGTCCCTTACGAAAAATCTCCTCACACCCCACGGTTCATTGACTGGTCCATATTCTATCTGAAATCCTGCTTCTTTAGTTCTAGTATAAGCGACATCTACATCATCCACTTCAATGGATAAGTCAGGGGTTAAAGTCCCGGAACCTCCTTGCGAAGCAATCGAAATTTGTACTTGCATAGCTTGATTCGATCCGTAAGTGGTAATCCATCCATGGTCCATCAGCAGATCGAGTTCTAACACATCCTGATAAAAAGATTTCGCCTGAGACAGCGCTTCCGAATGGATATTTGTTACAATTCGTTTTACTATCATCATTTTCCTCCTAGGATTTCCTGATATAATCTCAGATTCTCATCGGCTCTAGGTAGTTGAAAAGTGATCTTCATTTCCACTTACCTCCATTTTAAGTAAAGGCCATTTACTCAACCATTCCTTTTCCCTGACTCTACGCTGAAAATAATCTTGATCCTTAAATAATGGGCTTTTTCTAATTACTAAGTTAAACAGATCATCAAGCCCTTGCGGAGCAATTATCCTTAATTGATCCGTTGTTTCTTCTAGCGAGACTCCAATTGAAGTAGCCGTCTCTGGCCACCTTCTCATTGCTTCTTCAACTGAACGATACTGCGCTTCATTGTTCTTATCATGCATTCTTGCTTGATTCTTAACTGACCAATTATACTTATCTATCTCTTGTTTCAAGAGTTTTTCATAATCTTTCTCAGTCGTCTCGGATAGATCATTCAAATCATAATAAAGGACATCTACGTCATTCAATGGTGTTTCATCTATCTTGGCGTGTAAAAAATCCCAAACGAAGTTCCGTACATAGCCGGCTGCTATGCACCACTCAGGTAATTGGAGCCGTTGAACGGCTTTCAGATCCCTCAAGAGAAACCGATGCCCGGAAAGAATTTGAATGAGTTTTTCCTTACGCTTCAAGCTTCCACCCCATTTTTGTCATCAAATAGATAATTTGGGCGATGTGATGCTCATTGTGCCATATAAACCTTTGAAGTGCTACGTCCAAAGGGATTGTGCCTAATACCTGCGTATTAAACTTACTCGTAAAATGATCTGAGTTCATTCCTTTTAATACAACAAAAAATCGCGTATGTATGGAGTCCAGTAATTGAATCGATACTTCAACTGGAACATGTTTATAGTCCTCAAGCTCTGCCCATAAATCTTGTCGGTATGAACTTGCCATCGGTTCGTCTTCAGTTAGTCCTCTTTTAAATCTCAAGAAAGCGTTCATGTCATTGTCAGCCAAATGATGTACGACTTGTTGAATCGTCCATCCATTTGGTCGATATGGAGTCATTAATTGATCTTTTGTAAGCTGTTTAAGCACTCTTTTAAGGGGATCAATGATACCTGGTATTTTTTTCTCGTTCTTCAACAGAGCAGCCTGAAATGGGTTCAAACATACCAATTGGATATCGATTATCCTCCATCCTGATCCCTCTATATTATATTCATTTTCGGTTTTCCAGGCAGGTACTCCAAAACCAAACTTTCCTCTTCATTATAAAATATGTTTACATATTCCAATGCGTTTGTTCTTGATGATAATACTGCAATTTCTTTTAATTTCTTTCTCCTGTCATAATAGTTATAAATCAACCTGAAATATTCATAGCCCAAAACTGAACATGCTGTAAGACCAGTAACATCAAGGGATTATAGCAATTTAACGCTTCACTTGAAAAGTGAAACAGAAATATGGAAAAAGAGCCCTTACTTTGGTAGTGTTGATGGTGACCAAACGCACCAAAACTACAAAGGAGACTCTTCTATGGCAAGTCTACAAGAGTATGGCATGAACTTCAACCCCCGAATGAAAGTGAATTTTGAAGGCGGCGATCTGACCTCAGATGCTGGCCTGCTTCTCTATAAAGAATTTGATCAGCATCTTTGTGGTTATCACACCGATGATCATGCGGATGACTTATCTCATGAACCTCTGTTGATCGCATTGATGGAAAAAGAACGACTCGCTTCACAACCAACCATTTCGCGCTTCAATGAAAAGGCAAATTTCACAACGGCTAAATCGTTGGAGCGTATTCATGAAATTCTACAGGGCCGAGCCTATGCGATTGAGCCCCGTGACCAGTTTGTACTGGATTTGGACTCCTCTGGATTTGCTACTTCCGGCAAGCAGCATGGAGCGAACTACATTCATCACTATGCGCAAAATGGATTTCATCCGCTGTTTTGCTTTGACGGATTGACCGGTGACTGTTTGCGTGCAGAGCTTCGTGCCGGAAATGTGTACACCTCTCGTCAGGTTGTAAGATTCATGGGACCTGTTCTGGAACGTTATCAATCTTGGGCACCTAAGGCTTTAATTGTATTTCGTGGTGACAGCGGTTTTTTTGCCGTTCCTGGCTTGTTTGAACTCGCCGAAACGAAGGGACATAAATACGCGATTCGCCTGAAAGCCAATGCCCGTCTACAATCTGCTGCGCAAGCGATGGCAAATCAATTGATTTAATCCCCAAAAGCTACATGAGCGGCAAGTTCACTATCTTGAATTCCGGTACAAGGCAAAATCCTGGAACTGTGAGCGTCGTGTGGTCGTGAAGATGGAGCGTCTTGCGGGAGAACTTCATTTTCAATTCACCTTTATAGCCACGAACATGAGCTTGCAACCACGCAATGTCATTCGCTTTTACTTTCAACGTGGACACATGGAGAATTTCATCAAGGAAGCGAAGAACAGTTTTGCTTGCCATAAGATGAGCAGCACCGGATTCGAATCCAATGCGGTTAAATTGCAATTGGCGATGTTGGCGTACAATTTCAACAATTGGTTTCGCAGGCTTTGTTTGCCCGAATCATTCAAACCAAACCGAATGGAAACGCTGCGTACCAAGTTGCTTAAGATTGCTGGAAAGCTGATCTATTCCGGCCGATACTGGACATGGAAACTGTGCAGTTCTTGCATCTACCAGAATCCCTTTATCCAAACGCTAAACAATATCCAGCGGTTGCCTAGATTCGGATGAAAGTCGACTTCATCCCTAATTTTCAAATGTAACATTTCGGCGAAACGGGCAAGTGCGCTCATTTTTCTACCCATATAATGGATATTCCCTTTTTGTTCGGTGACGGCTTTAGAGACTCATCCAATACAATTACAAAAATACAAAATTGAATGACTTCGCAAAGTCAATTACCCTTATGTATCCAATTTAATCAGTCGATTTATGACTCTATGAATATTTCAGGACTCAATATGTTTGCAACAACTTTAAGGAATCACTAACTTTGGATGAAATAAGCCGTCACTTCCACCTTAGCCCAAGCTATTTGAGCCGCACCTTCAAAAAATTTACAGGCTTCGGCCTAATTGAATTTATCAGCTCCGTAAGGATCAAGGAAGCACAGCGCTTATTACGGGAAACAGGTGAACGCATAACGACCATTTCTGAACTCGTCGGTTTTGAAAGCTTTCCTCACTTTGAGAGGGTGTTTAAAAAATTAGTTAAGCAATCTCCCCGCAACTATCGTTCACAGTTTAGCAAATAAATTCAGATCCGATTAATTATTTATTCGCGCTCCAATGCGCGCTGTCTTTTGCCATAGGCAAGCTTGGACAATAATACGCTGATCTCGTATAACAGTACGAGCGGTACAGCGACAAGCAAGTCCGATACAACGTCCGGCGGAGTAACCGTCACGCCAATCATAATCAGAATAAACCAGGCTATTTTCCGCATTTTGACAAGTAGCGCCGGTCTGAGAATACCGATGCGGCTCAGGAACAAAATAACGAGCGGGAGCTCGAACAGCAACGAGATCGGCAGCAATATATTAAATAAGAACGAGAAGTATTGCGTTACACCATACGTCTGCTCGAGACCCAAATTAAACGTGACCTTCTCTGTGAACAAGAACGCCATCGGAAAAACAACGAAATAGGAGAACGTCAAACCGACAAGGAACAGGACAAACGCCCATGGGACGAATACAAGTGTCGCTTTCTGCTCTTTCTCCCCTAGCGCTGGCTTCACGAACAACCACAACTGGAACATCGCAAAAGGAATTGCGACGACGAAAGAGATCAGGAAAGCAAATTTCATATACAGCCCGATGGCATCCCATGGAGAGAACGCGTGCAGATCTAAGTTTTTCACCGGTGCCGCTTTCACTAGATATTCGAATACGGGGTGAGAGCCGAATAAGCCCCCGACCAGGCCGAGCACAAATACGATCAGGCAATAAATCATTCGTTTGCGCAATTCACCAAGATGCTCCGTAAGCGGCATCCATTCGTCTTTATGTTGCTCGCTTTGGTTTTCAGCCATCTATTATCTTTCGCCTCCTCGCGACAATGGGGCCGCCTCTTACGCGAATATTTACTTCGCATCAAGAGGCCGGCCCCATGAGGTTCTTTGTTGCAACTTCGTTTATTCCGGCAGGTGCCGTTCCGCTTTCTGCGGATCCGGCTGTTCCGGAGAAACGTCGACCCGGCTTGCCGGCTTCGGATCGTCCATCAAATCGTTGGCGCCTTTCTTGAATTCGCGTAACGTGCGGCCGAATGCTTTTCCAAGTTCAGGAAGCTTGTTCGGCCCAAATAACAGCAACGCGATCAACACGAGCAATATCATACCGGATGCACCAATACCACCCATCGTATTACCTCCGTTTTCGTTAAGTTTATATAAGCCCTGCGGACAATGCCGATATGTTGAACATTTTCTCTTCTGCGATCGAGCGATTCGCGGCCGCGCCGATGAGCAGCGACAACGCGCCTGCCGTGATGTCCGCAAGTTGACCGAGCGGATCGTCAAGCGGACCGGCAAATAACATGCGGCGAAGCCTTTCGTCCCCCCCGCCGTGTCCGCCTCCGGAAATTGGCAATCGGGTATCGGTAGGTGAGTGTTTCCGATGACAAAGACGCCAACTGCTCCTACCGGGCGCCGCGCTTTTTCTGGCCCCGCTTCGTGACGACCGTTTCCAGATCCGGTTCGCCCGTCGACGGACTTGCCAGCGCCTCCGCCTCGTTGAAAATCTCCAGTTGGTCCGCAGAGGTGCGCTCACTGGAGGCGCCGATAAAAGAGCCAGAATCCGTTGTGATCCCAGTAAAGCATCTTGAGTTTGTCCCTTCCACGATTACAAAATACAAAATGCGGGTGCGAAGGGGTTGAGTTGAAAGCCTTCTTGCACTCCAGCCTTAACCCTGTTGTGATTTCCGCATTTCCGCTTTACTTTTTTTGAAATTGCGGAAGCCACTTTTCATTAACTACGAACATTTCATCCACCATCATTTGTATTTCATCGAGGCTCAATACGGCAGAAGTCAACGGATCCATACAAATAGCATGAAACACCTTCCTCCTGTCGCCTGTCAATGCTGCTTCGACGGCCAATTCCTCACAAGCGGCATTTATATTGACCAGCACAGCAAGATGATCAGGCAACGGCCCTACATGTATTGGTTCTAATCCGGACTTTGAAGCCAACACCGGCACTTCAACGCAGCAACCTGCAGGCAGATTGTCGATTAAGCCGAAATTGCGGACATTTCCATTAAATTTAAATAACGTTCCATCACCAAACACAGCATTGAAAATAGAGGATGCGTATTCAAAACTTCGTTCCAAGTTGACTGCTTCATCAATTGATTTGGCCAATCCTTCTCTCCAGGTTTCCTCTGCATCCAAATATCCGTTCAAAATATATGCATGCTCTCCCGGATTCCACCCCGTTCCGGAAGTACAGTATTTCTGAATCAAATCCGGTCTTTTACGGAACCAAGGATTGTATTCGGAATTGTGACCGCTGGATTCCGTAACATAGTAGTCCAGGTGAATGAACATCTCATTCCGCACTTGTTCTTCATTATAGATGTCTGTCTGTTTAACGGCCTCTTTAAGCAGCGGATAGGCATCTTTTCCTCCCCATTCATATTTCAAGTAGAAGGCAAGATGATTAATTCCCGCGCATAAATAATCGATTTCATTCAGCGGAGCGCCTATCCAGCGAGCCATCATTTCCGCCGTATACTGAACGCTATGGCATAATCCAGTAACCTTTACCTTGCTTTCTCCCTGCATGGCTCTGCACAGCATAGCCATAGGATTCGTATAATTTAATAATACTGCATGCGGACAATAAATTTCGACATCGCGAATAATATCCATCATGACAGGTATCGTTCTGAGTGCCCGAAAAATTCCAGCAGGCCCGCGCGTATCACCGACATTAATATCTACACCATATTTTTTAGGAATTTCAATATCATGCCGGAACACTTGAGGACCGCCGACCAAGATCGTGCAAATAACGCCATCGGCACCATCTAGCGCTTCTTGCCGGTTTGTTGTTGCAATAGCTTGTGCTGGATAGTTTCCCGCTTGAATGATTTTGTCAACTGCTTTTTTCACCATCGCCAGGCGTTCGGAATCAATATCCATCAATGCGATTGTACAGTCCTGAAAAGCCGGATAAGTTAAAATGTCGGTCACTAATTTCCGTGTAAATCCTAAACTGCCTGCACCGATAAAAGCGATTTTTCTAGTCATGTGTGTACGTTCTCCTAACTTAGAAGTCATGATAGATGAAGCAATCGATCATAATCCGACTCATTTAAACTATAAAGATCGCCAATTTCTTTCCCCGGCGCATACAGCTCCGACGGATGGGTAAATCGAATCACGTCATTCAGCGCTTGCGTTACTGCTTCCGCTCTTCCTTCTGCCTTTAGCAGCTGCATGAATTCAAAATCACGAATGCCTCTCTGCAGCCATTTATACCTGAGCGAGAGCATCGGTTTGCCGCTTGCCCCTGGATATACAAAATGCATGTCGCCCGTCGGCAAGCTGGCGCGATAGCTTATTTGTCTTAACGGATCATCGGGCCAAGCGGTATAACTCCAGCGCAAAAAACCGTCGTACTGCAGCTTCTCGGTTAACCAAGCGATCAATCGGCTTTCAAGAGGCGGAGACGAAACAAATGTATTTGGTCTTTGCGGACCGCAGCAAACGTAATACAAAAGCCGCCCGCTAATCCTGTCCCGCAGTTCCTGCATCTTCTCATATTCATTCGCTGCACAGACAATGATAGGCACAAAATCGCAAATCCCTTCAATTCCCGCGCGGATGAATTCCGCATGATTGACAGCAATTTTATATTTAAAACTCGGAGCTATGCTGCGCAATGTGTTCAATCTATTAAGAAACTCCGTCATATCGGCAGGCTCGTCGGCAAGAACCCGCACCTTATCGATCCAGCCTTTGTCAATGAAATGCGCCTCAAGCGACTTAACATAATGACTGATATGGTCAAAATGTCGAATAAAGCAATACCGCTGACTGCGTTTATCGAAATAACGCACTCTCATCCCATCAGGGTAATCTTCAACTACCCCGCCATACCCTGCAGCAGGATCCTGCCATACGTTCAATAAACCGAACACTTCAATTTCTTGGTCAATCCCTTGGCTCTCCGCTAGTTCAATCAATCGATCCAAGGATGAATAGTCATAGTGAAAGGCTCCGTCAATATCACGCTCTACCCCAATAATGCTATACTCGAATAAATCGGAAGGTTCCGGATCCATGAAGCTGCTTTGACCGATCCACGGGATATCTGAAACGACGCAAGATACCGCTTTTTGTCCAAGCTGCCCCATGCTCTGAAAATACTCGTTCAATACTGTAAAGTGTCCGTCCGACCACAACGGCATATTATATTTTCTGGCAATATTGCAGTGATGCTGCCATAAATCAAGATAAAATTTATAGTCTTTCGGTTCGGGTAACGTATACGGTTTGACAACAAGGCTGAAGCTGCACTTCGCAACTTCCCGCTCATCTTCAAACAACATTCTCGCAAACATTTTTACGGTTCCTTCATAACGTCCGGGCGGTGTGTCCGGAGATGCATGGCATTCGACCCATATCGGTTGAACCGTTCTCTTTTTCACAAAAATATGAGATTGATCCAATAAAGTATCTGCCTTCATCGTACGGTTATTGTCATCTACAAGCCCCACGATCTTCACTTCTACATCGATTGCACCTTCCATTTCGACACCGATTCGGGCAATCGTTAACGGCCCTCCCTTCCAGAATAATGAATCATTACCGACCGTCAGCAACAAATCTTCCTCCGCGCTTACGACCGCTTGAAAAACGGCGCTATCCCTTCTGCAGCACACGATATCTATCGATTTATTCTCGGTTTCCCGCTTCCCATGATCCCACGCTCTAAAGCTATTGGAATATTGATAAAACATAGATTGCAATCCCAAGTGCACAGCTATCCCTCCAATCATCGTTGCCGTACATATTCATAGAAAACCTGTCTTCTTTATACGTGCGGCTTTGCGGGCTGCCCTTCCAATCGTACGCTTGCCGGCTCCTGCTACCGTCCGGGCCGAGCTTAAACCGGATTACCGTTGGAATCCTGCAGCGTACCCGCTATATCAAGATAGCTTAGCCCAAGAAACTTGGTCGTTCCCCCTCCGCTTGCGACGAAGCTCATCGGAATATCGGAACGAAGGAAACCATCGTTGATATAAATCGTCGCGGCATACGGTCTGATGAATCCGCCGTAAGACATCGTGCTTCCCGCCTGCTTGTAAAATTTGCAATCGCTCAGCAGCGGCTCTTGACCTGCCGAAACGTTATCGAGACTGATCCAGCCGTTCTCGAAAACGCAATCCGATAACCGCAATATCGTGCTCCCAGCAACAGCCTCTATGACTTGATCCGATCCCGGCTGTCCAATCAATCGGCAATCGTTCATCTGATCGGTCAAGCATTGATACATGTAGATGCATTTGCCGATCAGCGTACATTGATTAAACAGGCCTTTGAAAAACACAAACGTCCACCTGCCTCCCTTGCTGACGATTGTCGTGTTGCTGAAGCTCGTATATATTTTCAGATGCGACCCCACATCGCGGTCGATTTCGAACTGGCAATTCTCAAAGACGGTCGAAATCGGCATCGACGTGATCTCGTAGGTGGCGAACGGGCCGGACTGTCCGTTGTATTGGCCCACGTTCCCGAAGATGCGGAGATGATGGAAAGCCAGCTTCTTCCCTCCCGTTTGAACGAAAACGCCTACGTTGTATCGTTGAACGACGGTTGCACTGACTAGCAAATCGATCTCGGGACAACCCTCCACATGAATCCCTCTATCGTAACCTTCGATGTAGCAGTTCTCCACGACCGCCTGGTAAGCGGCAAACTCGAAGGTCACACCGATTCGGGACAGCCTCGGCCGGTCCGAAGGATACGCGACGATGACGCAGTTCGATACTTTAGCGGTGGCTGAAGGACTGTTCGCCTGAGCGCAATATACGGCGTCACCGAACGCATCAAACCCGTCGTTAACGTACCAGTGCCCCCCGACGGACTTAAATGTGCAGTTGTCCACCAGCGCGAAGTCATAATAGCGGATATTGATCCCGTAACCGTAAACGTTCTCGAATCGGCAATTGTGGACAATGGCTTGATTAACTTCCATGTGCACGGCAAAGAGTATTTTATTTTGCGTATTGTCGTAATAATTGGTGGCTCCCCAGCTTTCCCCCACACCGATCCCGTTTATGAACAAATGGCTGATCATGACGCCGGCGTTCGTGGATGGAGTCGTCTGGCGAACGCATTTGAACAAGGACATGTGCGAATCGGGAGAGGTAAACTGCGTCACCCGAATTTCGGGCTGGCCGATTCCCCTCAAATGCAGGAAGCGATGATCCGGCATACGGATTTCTATCGATTTGGTTACCCGATAAAAGCCGCTAGTCTGCGGAAAAACCACTTCGCCATGCCCCGCCGCGATCGCTTCATTGACAGCCGACTGAATCGCATCGGAATCGTCGGCCGTTCCGTCACCAATAGCACCGAACCAGGCGACATTGACGGCATCGTCGACCAGCCGTTTGAAACGGGCGCCGGAGGAGGACACGATCACGGTTCCGCCGTTGTCGGCGGACACGGAATCCGACGAATCAAGCAGGAACAGACCTTCTTTCCCGGCATCGGAAACGAGGAAAGCGCGAGTAGTTGAAGGCGTCGGCAATGCCCGGAGTCCGGAGATCGTGACGGTTGTAACGGCGTTTGGATCGAGGGGATGGACGGGCTTCGGCGGCCCCTTCTTCTCATCAGATGCAGCCAAAGCCGTCGTAGATTGCAGCAAGCCGCTGCTCAATAATGCCGCTCCGGCGATCCCCGTATAAGCGAGAAAACTCCTCCGGTCGATCAATCTATCCTTGACCTCTTTTTCCGTTTCCGGCGAATCCGTATTCCTTTGCATGGTTCATCGCTCCTCTCTTATTCAAACACTAGTTGCACGCCGCCGCCTTCAAGCCGGCCCATAAACGCTATTAGTCTCGTTTCACTTCGATATCTACCAGTCGCAAATCGTTGTCCGCCAACCGCAAGCAAGTGCGCTCTGCAGGCTCTTCCGATACCCGAATAAAGACTGCGGCAGGTTCCGCGACACGCATTCTAGTAATCTCCGCTTCTTTAACTTGCTGCAGCGAAACGACGGGCATTGAGGGATCCGCCCCGCACTTTGCTCCCTGAATGCGGTCCAGCACGATATGCCGCACATGTTCCGCATGCAGCAAACTCCAGCTTTCCGGCAGCAAATGCTCCGTCCACCGTACTTGAATCCTATTGAATTCAATGGAATCCACATGACGCAAATAGAGGTTATACGGCCCAAAATGATGATGCGCATACCCTATCATATCTGCAGGAATGCCCAGCCCGTATTTTTTCTTGCGCGGCGTAATCGTGAAATTCATGTCTGCTAACTGAATTTGATCGATTTGATCTTCCGGTTGGCCGACAATGGTACAAACGCCATTCGCGCTGGCGATAAGATGACTCATTTGCACGTTGCGAATTTGGCCGCGGTTTGTCATCATGAATATCGGCACGCCTTCATACTCCATATTCAGAGACGCTCCTGTGACGACGATATCCGAAATTTCGCCGTCTTCGGCAGTCACATTTATAAACCCGGATGCCTCGGACACGGTGCAATTCGAAATCGCAATTTGACTGATTCGGGTGTAAATCCGCTCCTTGATCCACGGATCAAGCCCGGTATAAATCCGAAAACAATTGACGGAAGTATGAAATGCGCAATTCGTTACCGTAATGCCGTTGGAGGCTCGCGTTCCATTCGCGTCTATCGCGATCGCATCGTCGCCGGTACGAAAATCGCAGTCGGATATGCGTACATTCCGGCAGGAGCTGAGATGAAATCCGTCCGTATTCGGTCCTTCTACATCGTTGTTTACCGTAACACCCGTAATTCTTACGTTGCTGCAATCGATTAACCAGCCCGCATAGATCGGACTTTGACTAATCGTAATCCCTTCGATCAGCACATCGCTGCAGTCTTCCAGCAAAAGCAGCATCGGCCGCCATTCCTTCGCCCAATATGCGATCGCCGTATCTTCCGAACGGTCGCGAAGCCTCTCCCTTTCCTTTGCGATCCAGAACGACTGATCTTGTCCTTCGATGCGGCCTTTGCCGCTAATGCTGACTCCCCGCGCGCCAATCGCGCACAGAACGCCTTCGTAAGCTGCCGGATTCGGCGTATTCCTGTAAAGCTGCAGGCGATCGTAGTCGCTCCGCTCCGTGCTTGCTTCCAATATTGCGCCGGCCTCGAGAACCAGCGAGACGTAGCTTTGCAAATATACGGTGCCAATCCGAAACCGTCCTCTAGGGACGATAACCGTTCCGCCTCCGTCCGCTGCGCAGGCATTGATCGCCCGCTGCAAAGAAGCGGTATCCTTCGCCTCCCCATCGCCAATCGCACCAAATTCGGTGATTACAACTTGCATATCCATCCCCCCCCCCCCCGTTCAACCATCATCTTGCAGCGTCCCTATCCCTTCACACTGCCTAGCACAATCCCTTTAACGAAATACTTTTGCAGAAACGGATAGACCGCAAGAATGGGCAGCGCCCCCAAAAATATTTGGGCGGCTTTAGCGGTGCGTTCGCTAATTTCAGCAAGATTTCGATAATCGCTTCCATTTATTTTCGATAAATCGATCCCTTGAATAATCGTGAACAAGTACGTTGCCAGCGGATATTTTTCCGGCGAGTTCATCAGTATGAGACCGTCAAACCAGGAGTTCCATACGCCGACGATTGTAAACAAACAGACCGTAGCAAGAGCCGGCAGAGAAATCGGCAAAAAGATTTGCCATAAGGACTGCCAGTAGCTCGCGCCATCAATAAAAGCCGATTCTTCAAGTTCTTTGGGCAATCCGCGAAAAAAATTCAACAACAAAATGACATGAAACACCGGCAGGGCTGAGGGAAGCACCAAAGCCCATATGCTATCCAAAATGCCGATATATTTGATGATCATGTAGGAAGGAATTAATCCTCCGCTGAAAAGCATCGTAAAGACAAAAAACCAGACATATCCCGTGCGAAACTTCAGCGTCCCCTTATCCTTCGACAAAGGATAGGCGGTAATAATGGTCAGGACCATGCTTAGCGACACTGCCAGAACGACTCGAACTAACGTCACTTTCATCGAACGAAGAAACTCGGGTTTTTCCAAAATAAACGAGTACGAATCCCATGTAAAATTCACCGGCCAAAAAGTAACCATCCCCGAGGCCGCAGCGCTGCTGGAACTGAACGAAATGGCCAATATATGAATAAGCGGGAATAGGCACAATAATGACATGACCGATAAAAACAAGATATTAATAGTGTGAAACGTATAATTCCCTGCTGTTTTTTGCCCGGGCATGATGCTCCTCCTTAAAAAATCCGGTAATTCGCAAGTTTATACGCCGTCCAATAAGAAATGGAAATCAGCAGCAAAGCAACGACAGACTTGAACATGCCGATCGCGGTCGCCAATCCGTATTGGAAATCAATCATGCCCATCCGGTATACGAACGTATCGATGATATCGCCGCTCTCATAGACGGCCGGATTGTACAGATTGAAAACTTGATCAAAGCCGGCATTCAGAACATTGCCCATGCTAAGTGTCGCCAACAATACGATAATCGGCCGCATGCCGGGTAAGGTAACATGCCACATCTGTTTCCAGCGTCCTGCCCCGTCGATGACAGCTGCTTCATATAAAGACGGGTCGACGTTTGTAATCGCAGCCAAATATACAATGGTGCCGAAGCCGTATTCTTTCCATACGTCGGAAGCGACCAGCACGGATGGAAACCAATCATTGCTCAACAGGAACGAGATGGGCTTGCCGCCGAATAGCTCGATAAATCGATTGACAATTCCGTTATAAGATAAAATATCAGTCAAAATCCCGCCCAGTATGACCCAGGACAGAAAGTGAGGCAAATAAATGAGCGTCTGGTAGCTGCGCTTTAGGAACTGCAAACGTAACTCATTGAGCAGCAGGGCGACAAGGATCGGAACCGCTTGACCGGCTATTATTTTCATGACGGCGATATAAATGGTATTGCCCAGTACGACGGAAAAGTCGGGAAGCGAAAACGCAAATCTGAAATTGTCGAACCCGACCCATTCGGAACCGAATAACCCCTTAGCCGGTATGAAGTTTTGAAAAGCGATGACTATGCCTACCATGGGGACATAACTAAAAACGACGGCAAACACGATGGCAGGTAAAAGCATAAGATGAAGGGGGAACTGCCGTGAAATTCGTTTGTTCATTTTGCCTCTCCTATCCAAGGTACAGAGGAGGGGATTCCCCTCCCCCGTAAGCGTTCTAGAGATTGGAATACCAGGCTTCGATTTCTGAGGCAATTTGATCTCCGCCTAATTTGTGCCAGTTCTCTACAAATTTATCGAACTCGTCCAGAGAGACTTCTCCCATTATGATTTTAGAGAACGTCTCCAACTCCAGCTTTGTGAGTACACCGCCTTTTTGCGCCATCGTATCGGTCGGCGCCCCGAAAAATCCCGGTTTCTGCACAAGCCCTTTATCGATTTTCTCCTTGACGCTTGGCCATGCGCTCGACTTGCCATGCATGCCTTCCTCATACCATTGCTTCAGGTCGCCATTCCGATATGCAAGAATTCTGTCATAGTATGACGCTTCCTCGGCATTCAACGAGGAAGGATCTTTCTTCTCCAGCGCTTGGGTCAAATTCAGATGAATATCCAGATTCCCGTCTACTTTTGAAGCGTAGAGCAAAGGATAGCCGTTATACTCGAAGCCGTCCTTGGCGATAAAATAATTTTCAATATCCCTTTCTTCATAAGCTTTCTTCACCATCAGATTAAGCATCTTCACTGCCGCTTCAGGATGCTTGGTACCTTTTTTAATGACGATATATTGGCTTGCCGGAAAATCGAATGTGATTTTAGCCGGCGTACTGTCGGCGGACGGAATGCCGTAGGATACCCAGCGCGCTTCCGGATTCTGATCGATCCCCGATTGCAGCGGATAAGCCGGATTCCACCAGGCTCCGTACTCAATGCCCACTTTGCCGCCAACGAGCTGCTCATTGATTTTATCAATCGGCTTTACGACGAATTCCTTGTCAATCAGACCTTCCTTAAACATCTCTCTCAGCTTGGCTAACGCATTCTTGATTTCCGGCTGCACGCTGCCATAGACGAACTTCCCGGATGCATCCTTATACCACAGTTTCGGATACGCATGGTATCCGTTGAAAAATCCCCGAAGCGAACCGATATTTCCTTGATCCAAGGATTGGCCGACAGAGATACCGAATGTATCATTTTTCTGATTGCCATCCGGGTCTTGGGTCACAAAAGCCTTGGCGATCGCTTCCACGTCCTGCATCGTTTTCGGCCCGGGCAGTCCGAGCTTATCGAGCCAATCTTGCCGAATCCATAACACTTGGGAAGTATCCGACGGGGAGCCGACAACCGGGATAGCCATCAATTTGCCTTTAAACGTAGCCGACTTCAGCTGGTCGGGATCTTCGCCCATGATTTGTTTGGTCGTATCCGAAGCATATTGTTCGTAAACCTTGGTTAAATCTTCAATTTGACCCGAATCGATCAACTGTTTCAATTGCGAGCTGTTGACAGGAAACATATCCGGCAGAGCGCCTGAAGCGATGGACACATTTAATTTCTGATCATACCCGCCTGAAGTCGTCCACAAATACTTGATCTTGACGCCCAAAGCTTCCTCATACAAGCGGCTCCATACATTGTTACTAATCGATTCGCCATCGCGGAACTTCTTTCCCCCAATATCGCGCGCAGCCGTCAGTTCGATCGGAGGATCGAACTTGCCTAGCGGATCTTTGGCTTTCTCTTCCAATTGATTGCCTGAGGGCGGCGTAGTTTCCTCCTTCTTGCCGCCGCTTTCCTGGCCGCTACATGCTGTAACCGCTAACATGATAGCGGCTAACAGCCCCGTCATCCCCAGCTTTAACCCCTTGTGCTTCAACTTGATTCCTCCTCATATCTATCTTGCTTGACCCACTTTCATCATAGCCGCCGTTTCCCATTCGCCTCAATCGCACACTGTTTACAATCTGGACTTTTATTTACACAATTAATAGCGCTTTCACAAAAACTCGCGAAACTCGCTTGGCGTCATCCCCGTATGCTTCTTGAAGAAGCGCGTAAAATACGTCGCGGATTCAAAGCCGAGCGTTTCGGCAATATCCTGAACCTTATGCTCCGGGTTTGACAGCATCATGCGCGCAGCAGTCAAACGTTCATTCGTAATAAAATCGGACAACCCTTCTCCGCTTATCTCTTTGTACAATCGCGATAAATAGGAATGATTATACCCGGCAACCTTACTAAGCTGGGTCAACGAAAGATCGCCGCCGAGATGGCTCTTGATATACTGCTTTACCTTGCGTACAACCTCCCGGTCCCGATCCGCCGCTTGATCCTGCTGCACATGAAAAATAGAAACGGCCAACTGCCATAGTCTTTCCGTTACCTCGCCCCATGTCAGCAGCTTTCCGTAAAACAGCTGATCGTACGCAAACCATTCCGTCCATTTGTCCCGATGCTCGGATTGAGAGATATAAGTAAAAAACAGCGATAGCATCGAATGATAAATATGTAGCCATACCTCATCCTGCTTCATTTGCGCAGCGGGAATCCGATTTACAATGTCCTGAAACAGCTGTTGGAAAGGCTCGATCTGACCTGTTTCCAAATAATGCTGCAGCTGCAGCTAATTGTTCGGCCTTAATTCATAGAAACGATGTTCCCATATCGGGTCCGGCTTGGACGGGAGATCGTTTTCAGACAATATCAGTTGCTGCTGAAGGCCGTAATGCACATAAAAAATTTGTTTGAGCCGCATAAACTCCGCGCCGCAGCTCCGCCAGTCAACAGGCCGTCCGGCAACGATCAACGATATTTTCAGATGCAAATAGGTTGCACAATCAGACTGAATCGTCGCCAATATACGCCCGGCATGCCGCTTAACCGCCTCCCAGTCCATAAAGCCGGTGTCTTGATCAGCTTGTTTCTTCCTATGCGGCTGAATAAGCCATACCAGCTTTCCGCGATCATAAAAAATCGAGAAGGCTGCCGCCATCGGCTCCCATAAATTTTTCACAATCTGCTGACAAGCATAAACCGACGGCATGCGGGCGGACAACGCTACCGCGTCATCCCATTCTTCCAAGCGGCCAAGCATCAAGAGAACGGGCTCGTCAGCGCGGAGTCCCATATGCAGCTCCCGGAATTGACGTACGATATCGGCACCCTCATCCAATCCGTTCAACATATCCCATACATACTGTTTCTGCAAAATCGGCAGCGAAGCTTGCAGTTGTGCATTCGCTTCCTCCATCAGCTGTTTTGCCGCATCGTCGGTCCGAAGCGATGCCAGTGCTTTGTCGACCGCCTGCACAATCACTTCATCCGACTCGGTTTTTAAAATATAATCGACGCTTGCATTGCGTATCGCGGTCTGAATATACTCGAAATCATTGAAGCCGGTTAAAAAGATGACTTTACACGCAGGCCATAATCGAATGATATGCTCATGCAAAACGATACCCGTCATCCCGGGCATCCGAATATCCGATACGACAAGATCCATCCGGGTATGCTGCAAAATGCCGATCGCCTCAGGCGACGAATAAGCACGAAAGTAAGTGAAGGAATCACCATATTTTTCATCGAACAAGGCAATGAGCCCATCGACGATAAAATCTTCGTCATCTACAACTAATAAATTATACATCGTACCTTCCTCCTTGCACCGGAATCGAAATTTGTACGCGCAAACCGCCGATCGCCGCGCGCGATACTTGCAAGCCGTGCTTTTCCCCGAACATCAACTGCAGCCGCTTATGGACATTGATCAGCCCCGTCGTTTCGATTGCCTCATCGTAACCGTTCAGCTTCTTCTGCAGCTGTAAAATTTGAACGTCCGTCAGCTCATCCCCGTTGTCTTCGATGCGAATCGTCAGTGCTCCGTCCGTCTCGACAAAGCTCAACGTAATGACGCCATCCGCCGCTTTATTGGATAAACCGTGTTCATAGGCGTTCTCCATAATGGGCTGTAAAATAATGCGCGGCACACGCTCATGGTGGAATTCAGGCAGTAAAGGCTCGTAACGGGTCTTCATGCGCCGCTTGTAGCGGTACATTTGAATTTCAATATAAGCGAGCGTATGCTGCCACTCTTCCAGTAAGGAAACCTCGTCCCTATCGTTTCGTGTAATAAACTTGAAATATTCTCCCAGATGCTTGGAGAGCCGGGCCACATGTTCAAATTCCTTCAAATGAACCATCCGCGACAGCAAAAAATAGCTGTTATATAAAAAATGAGGATTGATCTGGGACTGCAATTGCTTCAATTCGGCCTTTTGCGTTCGAATCTGCTGCTCATACACTTCATGAATCAGAATATCCAGCTGGTTCGTCATCGCGTTGAATTGATTGTACATATAATTAAACTCGTCCTTGAACCGGTATTGAATCGGTATCCCGGTCCTGCCGTTCTCAACATTACGCAGCGCTTGAACCATAATGCGGATCGGCCTGCGAATCAGCATATGAATCCAGTAAGCAAATAGGGCGACGACGAGGACCGAAACGATAGAAAGCAGGATCAGCCATGCCCTGTTCATTTTGAGAGGGCCTAGAATCTCATCCTCCTGAATATAGAAGAGCAGAGACACGTCCGATTTTGCAGATCGCTCCATAAAGACAAAATAGTTGACGCCGCCAACCGTCAACATCTTGCTCATCTCCTGCTCTTCGCCAGCCGTAAACGTATCCATATAGGGCTGGAATTTGCTAAGCATGTCCTCCTTTTGACGGCTATACAGCCGCCAATTTTGAGACGAATCGAATAAAACAGCCCATCCGCCCAAACGGGAAACCATTTCGGAGAGAGACTGGTCGATCTTTTCTTTGGAGAGCTTGATTTTCACGCCATACAACGGCATAACGCCCTTCGGAAGAGATACCGGATAGGAACCGTAAATATAATACTCGCCGGAAGCTTCGATAATGGAATTGTCCAGAATGCCGTTTGATATCGAGAGTGCCGTTTCATCAATGGAGTTTTCATAAGTTAAAGTTGAGAGGGTTCGGTTCAATTGAGGGATGCTCACTTCCGCATCTTCCACGTACAAGCTTGAAGTCTTAAGCACTTGCAGCCGATCCATAATGCGGCTGACCGATTGCGAAAACTGAAAGGGCGTCATTACTGTGGACAAAACGCTTATGTCCTGCAAGTCCTTATCCAGGATATACTCGTTTCTTAAACTGATCACCCTCGCCATTTCGCTATCAAACGTTCTGAGATAGTCATTGACCTTTGAGCTGATTGTTTTTTTAATCTCCGTTTTTACCTTCTGTGCTCCGTCATAATTGGCAATGATCGCAACTGCATAGACGGGAATGAGAACAATTAAAAAGGAAAGCAGCAGCTTCATGTAAATCGAAGGCCCGTTATTCTGTACAAATAACCTCATTGTTACCCCCCCAAACATATGTTCCGGATCCTTTATCATTCTTCGCCAGCTTGACGCGTAAAACCCGCTCACTTACATGCCGCTCATTCTCTTGATTTCCAACGCAACTCAGCTATTTCAAAAATAACAGTCTCCTTGATTCTATTCTTTAGGAATCATAATCTCATTGTCAAGAATCAACCGTAGACAATGATAGAGCTTTAGTAGAAGCCCCCATCATCCGCCTCAGTAGCTAAGCGCAGTTAGGGAGAACTGATACAAGGATAAACGGCTTCGCCGTCCTTTAAGGACAGGCGCGTTTACCGTAGAAATACAAGCACTTAATAGGTGAAACATATAAAGTCTATATTTTGAAAAAAAGCCGCCTTACGATCACAGAGTATCGTAAGCGGCACCTTGCATAGAACGCTGTGCTCAACCATGAAAATTTATGCATCCGCTTCGGCATTCAATTCCGACCCCCATCCTCTCCACAGCTTCCCTAATCTCATGCTCGGACAGGTGAGAAAAACCGAAAACGGCGCAAAGCCGCGGATCACCGGCATAGTTGGCGGTCCCGTCGAACAATTGTACGCCATTGCGTTCGCAAGTGGTCAAATATCTCCGCCATTCTTCAGCGGGACGCTTCCACCAAGCGAACAGGTGCAAGCCCGCATCGGTCGGCTCGATTTCGAACAGGCCGCCGAGCTTTTCGCGGAGCAGCGCCTCAAGCAGCGCAAGTCATATCTTCGAGTAGCCCTCTAAATGTCCTTGGTTACTTCAATCCACTTATTTATGATGTTGGTTAATCTATTTTTATTAATGTCTTTTAGTTCCTGCTGTGATGAAATAGTTAAAATTGCTCTGTCACCGGTTACCCATTCTAGTAACCCTGATTCATCAATAAAAAGCGATTCTTCATTCTCAAACTGAGTTTTTTTAGCCCCGCAATGGAAAACTAAGCGGAATCTATTCTTACCTTGAAAATTGAATGTAATTCTATCCTTATTATTTATACAAAAGCTGGGTGCATTCCATTTAATATGTTCGGTTAATTGGCTGTTTGATTGAATAATGATATTACGAACTTCCTCAACCTCTTGCTTCATGGGATGTTCAAGCTCTTGTAAAAAAGCTTTTACTTGTTCACTTCCGGAAAGTCGTTTTGAAATCTTTTTGTTTTCCACCATGAATCGTCTCTCCCCCTTGGTCGATCGCAGCCTTCGTAATACGCTAATACTACTGGGTCTGAAAGCCACTTGAAAACTAATTTTCCGCATACTATCAAGTGTCTTGTAGAATATGCTTGGCTGAAATGAAGCGATATCATTATAACATTGACACTCAGTTTAAGTCCTGCGTGTTTTCAAGCAGAAAACCGGATTCACGCATGTTAAATACAGAAGATATATGCAACCCGGAAGGAAGGGTTAAAGCAAATCGTGCAGACGATAAGCGACCGCCGCCCACTCAATAACACAAAAAGACCGTCAATGAATCCCTGACGGCCCTATTCGATCTATCTGCTGTGTATTAAACTTTACTTGGAATCATCTACTAAAGAGAAGTTTCATGGTCAAGCTCACCTAGAAATCCAGTACGGCGTCGGACGATGCTGCCCCATTGACTAATGCTTTTAGCGTTGCCGCATCTCGGACCAATTGGTCCACCGAGCCGCCTCGGACGAACTCCAGCAAAAGATAGAAATCACGGCTCTGGCCTTCAAATGCCCGAATATACCGGTTCCACTCTTCCCTCCCTTCTGCCAGCGGCTTCTGATGGCCGCCGTTGTAATGAAACACGTGGACATGGGCCAAATATGGAGTGAGCCGACCTATTGCCTCGATCTCATCCATGACGTTCCGCATATTATCGGATTGCCAGTAACAGCGAACGTTCGCGCGGTTGACCTCGCCAAGAAGACGAAGCGCCGATTCCGGCGTATCGGTAAGCGTATTGCCATGGTATTCGAAGGCGATGTCGATCCCAAGCGCTTCCGCCCTTGCCGCCATAAGTTGTACATCCTCGACGATCGCCCGAAACCTGGTTTCGTCCGTCTCGGCGGCCCCCTTGTCGCCGGCCCATACACGAATAATCGGAGCACCGAGCGATCGGGCTGATACGAGTACGGCTTCGAAATCAGCCTCGGCTCCATGAAAGCAGCCCGCTCGGTAATAGGAGCCGTACGACGATACGCGCAAACCTGCCGACTCGGTCATCCGTCTGACCTCGGCAGCCAGCACTGCGTCTCCGGGCGGAACATGGACGTCTCCTCCCCATTCGATAGCATCTATTTGCGCCTTCACGGTAGCTTCCACGATCGCTTGCGGAGACAACTCGCGAAACGTTACCGAACATAACCCTGTATAGAACAAGCGTCCCCCCTCCCACTATAATTTAATGTTTTCTCGCATTTTCTCACTCGTTCTTAAATTCTCAACCATCGACTATCTCAAGAGATGGAGAAGTCATGTAGACATGGCA
>NZ_JBHSMI010000051.1:0-600 GCF_042655525.1 Cohnella soli | reverse complement strand
CTTTAAATTTAATTCAATTAAGCCTTCTGAAATCTTCCCTGTTTCAATATCTATTTCCTCTATTTCTGTACTCATAAGGATTGTGTTGATTCCTTGTTCTTTAGTTCCATCAATCATTCGTTTTACAACTTTCCGAAATGCTTCAACAGAAGATACATGTTCTAGGCAGGAGCATGAAACGATGTAATCAAATTCATTAGGTAATATAGAAAATGATTCTGCATCAGCAACTTCCGGTAGGATCTGATTATCGACATCATATTTCTTTGAATTCTTAACTAAAAGGTCAATAGCGGTCGGAATTAGATCAATACAAGTAATCGTTCCATTATGGTTCTTTAAAATCTTTGCAATTGGAATACTATTTCTTCCCACTCCACAGCCTAAATCAAGTACTCGTATTCTATTGAGATTAAGCAATTCCAGCATTTCCAATACGACCTTAACCGGTTTTGCTAACCAAGTTCCAGGTTCAAAAAGACCATTCGCTGTGTAAAATGATTCATGATATTTAATCTCTTCAGATCTTGCTTGAATAAAATTATTCATTGGTCACCTGGCTTAAAGTTTTTTACGCACTTGGGTGGTTTCAGCTAACGT
>NZ_JBHSMI010000050.1:0-2302 GCF_042655525.1 Cohnella soli | reverse complement strand
AGAAGCATTAGCAAGCCAGTTCCCAAGAAATAATAATTCAATTAAATCTCTGTATTGTTTTTTGGTAAGTTCTATTTTCATTTCGTTTATCTCCTTTTTTATTCCTTAGGGCGATTTCAGTTAACGTAAATGTGTTCACGACGTCCCACCGACTTAAGGTGACGAAGTCGCCGGGCGCGATGCGCTTAGTCGGTGCGGATGTGTCCGGCTGATATCGCTTCCCTGCTGCTGCCAATTACTTCCCTGTATCCACATCTGACTCCTGCCGGACCGAGGGGCGAATGCCCCGAAGCGTGAACATGGTGTTAGCTGAAGTTACTGTCCTCATTGAATTTCTTACACCATGGGTTTGATCTCAAATCTCTTTACCAATACCTTATCTATGAATTCAATATCTTTAATATTTCTAGTTCGAAACTCTCCTAGTATTCTCAAAAAAATCCGACCAATTAATATGCTATCTCCTAGAGCATCATGCCTTCGAATATCTTTATCGTAGATGTTATAATATTTAATCAAATAATCTGTCCAAATAATATCCTTTATCTCCGGATATAAATACGAAAATAATGCTTTTGTATCTAGACACGGATTTGAAATCATCGTTAGATTATTCCTTTGACATTCATTTCTTAATAATGGCAAATCAAATTCATAACCTGCATGGGTAACTAGGACACACTCCTTGGTAAATTCCAAAAATTCATCATATATATCCTTTAACTTTGGAGCATCTTGTAAATACGTGTTGTATACGCCGGTAAACCGTTCTACTGCTTCAGGTATTGGTTTGGGAGATTTAATATATGAATTAAATATCTTTTCTTCCCGAATTTGACCATTTTCTATTATCACAGCACCGATTTGTGTAATATGTTCTGTCTCATGATTTATACCTGTTGATTCAAAATCAAATATGCAATATCTTTGGTTGGTCATATTCTTAATAGAAACACCTGAAACAGTATATTCCGTTTCTGAAATCATTCTAATCTCCATTGAATTCACCTCAACTTAATATATCTTGCAGTAATTTCAGCTAACGTTCATGTGTTCACGACGTCCAACTCCCTTAAGCCCGGAGGGCGGCCGCGATGCGGTTAGGGAGTTGGATGTGTCCGGTTGATTACACTTCCCTGCTGCTGTCCATTGCTTCCCTGAATCCTCATCTAACTTCTGCCGGACCAAGGGGCGAATGCCCCGCAGCGTGAACATGGTGTTAGCTGATGCCATTGCCTTCCTCGAGACACTTTCGTATATTACTTCCATTCTCTTGTCACTTTAATCATTTTGATCCCTTCAAATTCAAGTATATATATATCAGGCATTGTTGTTGATTCCCAGAATTCGAAATTATAAGATTTATCAAAGTAATTCAATATCAAAGTCATTATATCTCCATGTGTTCCAATTACGATTTTCTTTCCGTTGTATGTACTGAGTAGATCCATAATTGTCTTTATCGCCCGTTGTTGTGCGTGTTTTGAAGATTCTCCTTCCGGAAAAGAAAAATCGAAATCTTGATATACCCTTAACTTTGATTCTTTGAATTTATTGTCAGTTATAATTCCAATTCGCCTTTCCCTTAAGTCTTCAAATAATAGAATTTCATTGTTCCCAGCAGCATCATTTATTGTTTGAATAGCCCGTTCATACGGGCTGGATATAAATATCTCAATGCCTACATGCTTTAAAATTCTGCTAATTTTAAGTGCATCAGATTTGCCACGATCGGACAAACCTCTTGACCGTTCTTCACCAGGGATATAAGGAGATTCTGCATGCCTTACAAAGTAAATAAATGTGTTCAAGTATTTAATCCTTCTCTCTTTAAGCTCTGCAATGGTTTCAGCTAACGTTCATGTGTTCACGACGTCCCACCGACTTAAGGCGACGAAGTCGCCGGGCGCGATGCGCTTAGTCGGTGCGGATGTGTCCGGCTGATTCAACTTCCCTGTTGCTGCCAATTGCATCCCCGAATCCACATCTGACTTCTGCCGGACCGAGGGCCGAATGGCCCGAAGCGTGAACATGGTGTTAGCTGATGCCACCCCTTCTTCGAGCCACAAACGTAATCCAATTACTTCTGAATTCAATTTCTTTACCATATTTCACTTCATTAATGGCCTGTGGAAGATTTCTTTCAATTAAGATCTCCCAGTCCTTATAAAGCTCTTGTAAATATGAAAATGCTTTTTCCGACTTTAAATTTAATTCAATTAAGCCTTCTGAAATCTTCCCTGTTTCAATATCTATTTCCTCTATTTCTGTACTCATAAGGATTGTGTTGATTCCTTGTTCT
>NZ_JBHSMI010000049.1:0-2671 GCF_042655525.1 Cohnella soli | reverse complement strand
AAAGTTCCTTCCGGGCTCGAACATGTTCTTCATTAAAATCGTTTGCCTTACTCGCTGAATCAAAGAACGCCGCAACAACTCTTGCCATCTCTTCCCGAATTCTTCTCTGAATCTTCTACTTGTTCCTGCTTCATTGCCGATCTCGCAGTCCTCTAGACACCGACAATCTCTGCTTCCTGGTTCAACCCTCAACAACTAACTATTTCTTTACTTTCAGGCACCTCTTGCTTTCTCTTGTTCTTAATCCCTGCTTTCAGGTAACTCTCGCTTACAAAAATTGTCCTTCCTACTTTCAGGCACCTCTTGCTTTCAAAAAATCACCGCTTGGTCTTCATTATCTTTCCAATTGTCTTTCGATATTTGATCTTTAATGCCAAGCACGCTGTAACTAAGTCCGATGAAACCTGATATACTTCATGTTCTTCTTTGATTCCGATGGCAATCTCCACAGTATGCAAAAATATAACTCGTAGTAGCTGCGGTCCAATTTCGTCTAACGTTCTTGTGTTCACGACGTCCCACCGACTTAAGCCACGAAGTGGCGGCCGCGATGCGGTTAGTCGGTGCGGATGTGTCCGGCTGATTCCGCTTCCCTGCTACTGCCAATGACTTCTCCGAATCTACATCTAACTCCTGCCGGACCGAGGGCCGAATGGCCCGATGCGTGAACATGGTGTTATATGATGCCGGCGACTTCTTCGAGTATACTTACAATTGAACTTAAACATTACTTCAATATTTCAATAATTATTAAATTCAAAAACAATAATATTATTGAAAACAACAAGTACTTCAATATTCTAAATTTGATTTCAAGAACATTCTTAATTTTCTCTGCTTTTGTATAATAAAATAGATTGCCGAATAATAATGTTAAAATTATTACCAATATAATCAATAATCCTATATTTTTTTCTGTTTCAGATGAATTATATGCTAAGCCCGATAAAAATAATGAAAGTAATAATCCGAAAAAATAATACTTAATTCTTTCATGAAATATAAATCTAGATCGGTTCTTAATACCTTCAATAGTACTCCATAATGATAACAGGAATACCCCTGCAAGTATTATACAAATCAAAATGGTAATTGGAGACTCCCCCGTCTATCAGGAATGAAGTATATTTAAGATCTTTCGCCGGTTTCATATAACGTAAATGTGTTCACGACGTCCCACCGACTTAAGGCGACGAAGTCGCCGGGCGCGATGCGCTTAGTCGGTGCGGATGTGTCCGGCTGATTCCACTTCCCTGTTACTGCCAATTGCATCCCCGAATCCACATCTAACTTCTGCCGGACCGAGGGGCGAATGCCCCGAAGCGTGAACATGGTGTTATATGACGTACCTGACTTCCTGAAATACTTGATAATGCCTTAGTGTTCTTACTATTCTGTTATACAAGTAATTTTATAAATTCAATTCGATTCCCAAAAGGATCTCTGCATTCAAATCGTTCATACCCCGGAATTGGAATAGCTTCTAAAACTTCAATTCCAATTGATGTTAATTTATCCTTGATTATTTCTATTTCTTCCACTTGATATGCCAAGTGGGCCTTAGTCTTTTTACGATCTATTCCTTCTTCAATTCCAATATGTAATTCCTGATTGCCCACCTGAACCCAAAACCCTCCACGGCCTTTAAGAGAGTCTGGTTTTTCAAGTTCTGATAATTGAAGTACTCCACAATAAAATGATTTAGCTTCTTTTTCTTGTTCTTTCGACACCGTGATTTGAGCATGATGAAATCCAATAATCATTCAGATTATCCCCTGTCTTTGAAATTTCGACCAATTTGAATGCAATAGAATTATTACCGGTTTGGTATTGTTGCCCTTCAGGTATGTCATATAACGTTCATGTGTTCACGACGTACCACCGACTTAAGGCGACATAGTCGCCGGGCGCGATGCGCTTAGTCGGTGCGGATGTGTCCGGCTGAATTTGCTTCCCTGCTGCTGCCAATTACACCTCTGAATCCACATCTAACTCCTGCCGGACCAAGGGGCGAATGCCCCGAAGCGTGAACATGGTGTTAGACGATGTTGGACATTCTTCGCATGCTGCTCTACTCCAAAGTTCCTTCCGGGCTCGAACATGTTCTTCATTAAAATCGTTTGCCTTACTCGCTGAATCAAAGAACGCAGCAACAACTCTTGCCATCTCTTCCCGAAGACTTCTCTGAATCTTCTACTTGTTCCTGCTTCATTGCCAATCTCGCAGTCCTCTAGACACCGACAATCTCTGCATCCTGGTTCAACCTTCAACAACTAATTATTTCTTTACTTTCAGGCACCTCTTGCTTACTCTTGTTCTTAATCCCTGCGTTCAGGCACCTCTCGCTTACAAAAATTGTCCTTTCTACTTTCAGGCATCTCTTGCTTTCAAAAAATCAGCGGTTGGTCTTCATTATCTTTCCAATTGTCTTTCGATATTTGATCTTAAATGCCAAGCACGCTGTAACTAAGTCCGATGAAACTTGAAATACTTCATGTTCTTCTTTGATTCCGATGGCAATCTCCACAGTATGCAAAAATATAACTCGTAGTAGCTGCGGTCCAATTTCGTCTAACGTTCATGTGTTCACGACGTCCAACTCCCTTAAGCCCGGAGGGCGGCCGCGATGCGGTTAGGGAGTTGGATGTGTCCGGCTGATTCCGCTCCCCTG
>NZ_JBHSMI010000048.1:0-651 GCF_042655525.1 Cohnella soli | reverse complement strand
GCGACGCGCTTAGTCGGTGCGGATGTGTCCGGCTGACTTCCGCTTCCCTGCTGCTGCCAATTGCATCACCGAATCCACATCTAACTCCTGCCGGACCGAGGGCCGAATGGCCCCAAGCGTGAACATGGTGTTAGGCGATGCCGCCTGAGATACATTCAAATTAATTCTCTTTCCATTTCAATTGAAACTATTTTCTTATTATCTTGATTCATTATTATTTTATATCCACACGGCTTAAAACCCTGATTGCAATAAAAAATAAGAGCTCTGGTATTAGTGTTATGGCAAAATAATTTCATCTTTTTAATATCATGTTCATTTCTGGCCTTATCCATCATTGTGTTAATTAAATAATCAGACACACCTTTGCCTCTATAGTCAGGACTAACGATTACATTACCTAACCAACAAACAGAATCTTCATGATTCATATCATATAGATTTGCATATGCAATAGCTATTTGGGTGCTAGTATCAATAATTACTGTGGGACTAAGTCTATTTTCTAGGATCTTAATAATTTGATCAGGTGTTAATGGATATTCAAATCGAGGACTAATAAAAAATAATTCTTCTACATTCAACGGAAACGAAGAGATGATTTCTAAATCTTCTTTCATTAGATTTCTATGAGATATCATGGTTTTCCCC
>NZ_JBHSMI010000046.1:0-626 GCF_042655525.1 Cohnella soli | reverse complement strand
TACAGCGCATGAAATCGCCGCCTCAGATTTCCCTTGGCTGCAAGGTATAGTACGTTTTGGAGTTCTCGAGCTTTTGCTTTGGCGTAGTTAGCAGGTTTGACTGCATTCACTGACTCTTACCTCCTCCAGTACGTGAACAAAGCAGGGGTCCTTTCCTCCATGAGGTTGTGTTGTCCTCACTTCACAGGTACTACGACCCCCTCCGCCTCCCTTCCCGCTGCTTGCCACTTCACCTTTCGGGCTTATAGGTTCGCTCTTTACGACATCCGCCGTGCGAGGTAGGGTTTCCCTAGTTTCAGTCACAACTTTCTCAGCATGCCGATCCCCTTACACCGGAGAGTTCTTCCGCGCTGCGTTTCCAAGAGCTTCACGCGTTCCATGGTCTTCGCCCAATGTTGCGGGGCTCGACTCTCTCTTGTCCCTTGCGGGTCTTTTTTAACGATGCGGCAGGATTCACTTCATGTTACGGCCTGCTGATTTGCTCGCACTCCCTAAGGGAATTACTTTGTCACGGGGCTTCAGCCTTAGGATCTCTCCACCAGCTGCCCGCCAGCTACGAGGCGACTTGGCTCTTACCTCGACCGGACTTTCACCGGCTAGTTGTGCCTAACTTGGCTAGGCGCGCC
>NZ_JBHSMI010000045.1:0-549 GCF_042655525.1 Cohnella soli | reverse complement strand
CTTGTTCATTTCCAGCTCCAGCTTTCCGAATACCGCTTTGAGGACGTCTATCGCCCTCATGGCTTGGTCTTTGGTTTTGCAAAGGACGACAAGATCATCTTGTCCCTTGCGGGTCTTTTTTAACGATGCGGCAGGATTCACTTCATGTTACGGCCTGCTGATTTGCTCGCACTCCCTAAGGGAATTACTTTGTCACGGGGCTTCAGCCTTAGGATCTCTCCACCAGCTGCCCGCCAGCTACGAGGCGACTTGGCTCTTACCTCGACCGGACTTTCACCGGCTAGTTGTGCCTAACTTGGCTAGGCGCGCCAACACAAAAAAGCACCCGCGAGGGTGCTTTTTCCAATCATATTCAGCCTGGCGGCGTCCTACTCTCCCAGGACCCTGCGGTCCAAGTACCATCGGCGCTGGAGGGCTTAACGGTCGTGTTCGGGATGGGTACGCGTGGGACCCCTCCGCCATTACCACCAGACCAACTGATGAGTCAAAGCTTGCGCCTTGAAAACTGGAAGCGAAACAAAGCGTTATTGAAGAAGTATCCGGCGTTTA
>NZ_JBHSMI010000044.1:0-747 GCF_042655525.1 Cohnella soli | reverse complement strand
CTTTCCGAATACCGCTTTGAGGACGTCTATCGCCCTCATGGCTTGGTCTTTGGTTTTGCAAAGGACGACAAGATCATCTGCGTAGCGCACCAGTGTCCCGGTTTCCGCGAACTTCTTCTCCCAGATCGTGTCCAAGTAGTTCAGATAGATGTTCGCAAGAAGCGGACTGATGACACCGCCCTGTGGACTTCCGAGCTCGGTTTCGTGAAGCTGATCATCTTTCACGAATCCCGCTTTCAGCCACTTGCGAATGAGTTTCAGCACTCGGCGGTCACTTATGCGTTGCTCCACCAGTTGCATCAACTTCTCGTGCGAAATGTTGTCGAAGTATCCGGTGATGTCGATGTCAACGGCCCAGTAGACGCCCTTCTTTACTGCTCGACGGATGTGCCGAATTGCATCATGTGCGCTCCGTTTCGGCCTGAATCCGTATGAGCAGTCCCTGAAATCCGCTTCAAAGATTGGCTCCAACACCATTTTCGTCGCCATTTGCACGACTCTGTCCCGAATGGCAGGGATGCCTAGCGGACGCATCTTGCCGTCCGGTTTTGGTATCTCTTTCCGCCTTGCAGGTTGTGGGTGGTACTTGCCGTTCTTTAAGGCGTCCTGAATTTCTAGGACGAATCGCTCTTCCCCGTGTACTTTGACGATGTGGTCGATGGTCACGCCATCCACTCCACCACTTCCACCATTCGCCTTGACCCGTTTCCATGCTTCCCAGAGCACGTCGCCGCGGTGTATTTTGTC
>NZ_JBHSMI010000042.1:51881-53224 GCF_042655525.1 Cohnella soli | reverse complement strand
GGAGAAGAGTTGGAGATCAGATGAAGGATAACATTCACGTTGTTTTCGGCTTCGATATGGAAACGGACGTGGGCAGCTTTACGCCGTATTATGACGGCGTAAAGAACGCTACCGCGCCGCTTGTCGAGCTGTTCGATAAGAAGGGAATCAAGGGAACTTTCTATTATACGGGAGATGCGGCCCGCCGCAATCCCGAGAGCGTCGAGATCGTCAAGCTGAGCGGCAACGAGGTTGGCTGTCACTCCCTGTTCCATGAGACGGTAGGGGATGAGCTGTTTCCGATTCCGGGCGTCGTGCCGTTGTTGCCGGAGGAAGTTCCGCTGCGCATCGAGAAAGCGACGGAATGGGTGCAGCAGGTGCTCGGGCATCAACCGGTATCGTTCCGCGCGCCTCGTCTCTGGGGATCGACTGCATTATTGAATGCGCTGGAACGGCTCAACTATGTATCGGACGCTTCTTATCCGATGTACTTCTATCGGGAAAGATTCGTTCCTTACCACCCGAGCAAAGCCGACTGGACGAAGGAAGGCGACATGAACATCGTCGAGATTCCGAACTTCGCCGACATGGTCATGCAGAGCAACGACCCGGGTCTGGAGCGGGATCGCGACCAGTGGCCGCTGTTCCGGACGAAGAGCGCGGACGAGCTGATGAAGCGCATTGACGGGTTCGTGAAGTTTCTGCAAGAGCGGAATTTGCCGGTCGTGCTGTGCTTCTACTTTCACCCATGGGAGTTCATTCCGATCCAGGAAAGCTACCACTACGGCGAAGCGACGGTAACGCCGGATCGGTTCTTGACGCTTGGCTGCGGGCAGAAGGCGATGAGCGAATTTTCGATTTTGATCGACCGGCTTAAGGATAAAGGCGCGGTATTCCACCGTGCGGACGATTTCGCCGGATTGTGGCGCAAGCAAACCATTCGTCAATAGGATAAGGAGACATGCGATATGACAGCCAGGGTATATATTCCGGATCACGAGTATAAGGAAAGAATTCAACGGGCGGCTAGGCTTGTAGCGGACAAAGGGCTGGACGTGCTGATCGTCAACTCCAACGAAGCGGACTATGCGAACGCACGTTACTTCAGCGGCTTCTGGCCGCTGTTCGAACGCGCGGGCGTAGCGATTACGCCTGCGGGCGATGCAGCGCTGATGGTCGGCCCGGAAAGCTCGGTGTACGCGCGCGACTTCGGCAAAATCGACAAGCAGTTCACGCTAATGGAATACCGCGAATCCGCCAACCCGAGCTATCCTGAACTGAAGCCGAACACCTATCGCGAAGTGTTCAAGGCGCTTGGCATTACGGGCTCGAAGCTGAAAATCGGCGTAGCGAGCTTGCTCGAT
>NZ_JBHSMI010000042.1:0-51871 GCF_042655525.1 Cohnella soli | reverse complement strand
GATTGAAGAATAACTTCCCGGAGGCGGAAATCGTCGGCGCGGACGAAATTATGGTCGCGCTGCGCAGCATCAAGTCGGAGAACGAGATCGCGTGCATGCGTGAAGGCTTCCGCATTACCGAGCTGGCGACGCAAGAAGTGATCCGCACGATCCGTCCGGGCGTGACGGAGACGCAGATGGTCGGTGTCGCTCAACGCGTCATCTACGAGAATGGCGCGGAGTACGAAGGCTTGCCGATGTACATCTTCAGCGAAAAGTCGACCCGTCATGCCATCTCTCGGTCTTCCCACCGCGTCATCAACAAAGGCGACATCGTGCAGCTGAACCTGTCGGCCAAGGTGGACGGCTACTCGCCGAGCATCGGCATGCCGATCAGCCTCGGTAAGCTGACGCCGGAGCGCCGCGCGGTCATCGAGTTCGGGCTGAAGGCGCACGAATGGACGCATGCGAACTTAAAGGCGGGCGTGCTGGCGAGCGACGTAGCGAAAGGCTTCCTGCAATTTTTCAAAGATAACGGCTACGAGAAAAACTATCTGTACGGGCCATGTCATGGCACAGGGATGATCGAAGTCGAAGCGCCGTGGATGGAGACGTCATCTAACTATCTGCTGCAGCCGAACATGACGTTCCAGATCGATACGTTCGTTACGACGGACACGTTCGGCATCCGTTGGGAGAAAGGCGCGGTCATCCGCGAGGGCGGCTGCGAGCTGCTGTGCAACCCGATCGGTACGATTCACGAGCTGGAGTTTTAATTTAGGTAGGAAAGCAATATATGATCTGAACCCCGAAGGTCTCTATGGGACCTTCGGGGTTTTCGTTGTGCGCAGTTTATTCGCGTCAACCTATCCGATCCGGTATTCGTTCCCCTTTCGGACGACATGAAATTTTTGCTTGTCGTAAAAGATCCTTCCGTCCCCCATTCGCTGACCGTTACTCCCCGCGTTGTAGCTTTTTGAAGCCGGCTTTATCTCGTATGAAGCGATAAAGCTGAAGTCATCGTAGCTCTCCTGCGCGAGGAGAAGTTCGTTAATTCGGAAGTCGGTGATTCGACGGTTTTTGGATATGGACGACCGCTCTTGCGACGCGAGGTAATTCTGAAATAGCTCCTTGGCCGTTTCGAGGCGTGGTATTCGATCTGCGGCCGGGTAAAGAATATGAAATGGAGCCGAGGTTAGGTAGTCTCTGAACATCGATGTCATCTTGTCTTTCGACCCATCTTCCTGCAGAGTTGCCTGTCGAACGGGGCGAAGGCGGACGACATAATCTCCTTGAGGTACCTGTTTTCCTCTTGCATCGGTCTGGTCCCAGGTGAAGCCGTCGATCCAATAATTACCTTGTCCGGGTATGGACGTAACTGTTTCCGGCAACAGTACGCTCCACACAGTTTGCTCCTCCTTGCCGTTCATCCGCACAATATCGATGGCGAACTGCACCGGGCTGTCGAGCTTCACGGTATTGCTAGACAAATTCCAAATGTCCGCACCGAATTTCAGCTTCGCGCCAGCCTGCAGAGTCCCATACAGCCAGTCGCGTACCGAAAGCTCGACATCAAGCGGAAATTCCTTGCCCGAGGAGCCAGCAACCTCAGTCTGCCTGAAATCCCACTTCAGATCGCCGGCGTTTTGTACTTTGGCGGGCGGATTCTTGTAGTTGCCCGGGGCTGGCATAAGGTACAACCATGCTCCTCCGACTCAATCGCTTTCGATCCGTTTCCATCCGCCGACCGTTGCAACGACCTTCACCTTTTGCGAGGCGATGACGCCGAGCGGCTTTGAATCGAAGCTCGGATAGGCGAACATCATCGTTTTTTGCTGAACGTCGGCGGTCATGGCTTGCTTTGTCACGTCCACGGGAATCGCAATATCCGGATTGACCCACACGTTTGTGCCATTTATCCGGACATGGTACCAATGATCTTTCTGCTCGAAGGCATGCACCACCTGCGGCCCAAGCTCCGTCACCGTTTTTAATGTCCCGTCCGGTCGCGCGTATGCCGGGGTTACGGCGGCATCGAGCTTAAGATCTATTGGCTGCGTCTGAACGTCCAGCAACATATCGGGGGAAATGCGGATCCACTTGGGACCCTTATCTGTACCGATTTTCAAGAATGAGCCGCTGATTGCTTCGGCATGAACGGTCATCTTGCCAAGCCATTTTCCTGTGGCGCTGACGCTCTTCGGCGCATCGTACAGCTGCGTTTTTTCCAGCAAAGCGACATCGCTTACAATTAGCTCCTCTTGCCCGATAAAATCAGCCTCCGTCAACTTTACCCACTTTTCGCCGCGCCACGTCGTAATTCGGTACCAGTTAAACGCGGAATGCCCGTCGCTTGGCCGCATTCCGTAAATATGCAACTCCTGCGGCGACAGTTTCACATTGGACGGATCCTTGTCGTCAGGTGCCTCATAAGTATTGGTCGAATGCTTGAGCGTTATAGTGCTAGGGTAAGAGTTCGTCGCATCGGCCGGTATCGCGCCGAAGACGAGGAAGAAGGACATGAGAGAAATCGCAAACAGCCAAGTCTTTCTATTCAAACCAATCATCTCCTTAATTACATGTATAAGCTTTGACGTGAGGTTTTGAATTTGGTTGCGATTGGTTATTTACTAGATGTTTATTATGATGTTTATTATGATTGACACGAGTATGCGATTTCGTTATAGTTCATCTTAGTTAAATATGAAGAGTCGTGTTACCGAAGAGGGCACTAGACAAAAAGCGAAAGCTTTTTTTTCTAGTGCCCTCTTTTTGTGTATTCCGACAACAATTAATCCAAAGGGGGGCAATGGTCAAAAGGCAGCTTGTTCTACGAAAATGGATCTTGGCTTAAAAAAATCGTAGTAAGAAAGGGGAAAAACATGAAAAGCATAAATATTTTATTAATATTTTTTGTTATTACGTTTTTTATTGCGTCGGTATTTCCTGCAAAAACGTTGACAGCTTCCGCCGCTACAATTACCGGTCCGAACTTAGCCTTAGGCAAGCCGGTATTTTCATCTTCGAATGAAGTGGACTGGCTCGGTGCTGAAAATGCCGTCGACGGGAATGATAGTACGCAATGGTCTTCCCTCTATACCGACGATCAATGGTTTTACGTTGATCTTGGCGAACAGACGGAAATAGACCGTGTCGTCATTAAATGGCAAGTGGCGTATGCCGAAAAGTATCAGATCTTAGTTTCCGACGATACGGAGAATTGGCGAAATGTATTGGATAACGATGGAATAATTGAAGGCAATGGAGGAAGAGCAGTAATCGATTTCGGTACTACAAGTGCCAGATATGTGAAGTTCATGGGAGTAAAGAGAGGGACGAACTACGGATATTCATTTTATGAATTTGAAGTCTATCATGTCGAGAAGGATCCGTTAACGCGCATCATTGAGGGAATTAAGCAATTGCCTGCTATCGTAGATGGCCAGAATGCGATCGAATTGCCCGAGGTTCCCGAAGGATATAAGATTTCCGTTTATGGCAGCGACAGACCGCAGGTTATCGACAAAGAGGGTGAAATTCATACCCCGCTCGTAGAGGCTAAAGTTAACCTTCTATTTCAGGTCGAGGATTTGAATAACCCTGAGAATAAAGCCATATCCCGCAACGTTCTTGTAAGCGTTCCCGGGCTGCATACTCAAACCGGCGATTTAAATAAAGAGCCCAAAGTCATACCGTCGTTGCGGGAATGGTATGGCGGAGTCGGGAATTTTACTTTGACGGAAAATTCAAAAATCGTAATAAATCCGAATGATGCCGCGGACCTGCAGGTATCGGCCGAGACGACGAAGCAGAATATCGAGGAAATCAGCGGCTACAGTCTGGATATCGTGCAGGGCAACCCAACAATAGGCGACATTTTCCTGACGCTAGACGAATCAGTGGAAAAGCTTGGGGAAGAAGGATATTTGTTCGAAGTCGGCGATTATGTCACCATTAAGTCGGCTCATGTTAAAGGGGCTTTTTACGGGACACGAACGGCTCTTCAAATATTAAAACAAGACAAGGGACATCGCTACATCCCGAAGGGAACAGCGAGAGATTACCCCAAATATGAGACGCGGGGCATGATGCTTGACGTGGCCCGGAAGTTTTATACCATCGATTTTCTAAGGGACTATATCAAGTTGTTGTCATGGTACAAGATGAATCAATTCCAAATCCATTTGAACGACGATATATGGGGTTATCCCTCTGAATTCAGACTTGAAAATGAAAAGTATCCGGCGATCACGAGCAAAGATGGTTATTACACGAAAAATGAGTTCAGGGAACTTCAACAGCTCGGCATGGCGTATGGAGTGAATATTGTCCCGGAGATTGATACGCCAGGTCATTCCGGAGCTTTTATTGCGTACGACCCGTCATTAGGAAGCGGGAACTCTTTAGACCTCAATAAACAGGAAACCGTGGAGTTTGTCAAAAGTCTGTTTGATGAATATTTGGACGGAGATAACCCGACCTTTATAGGCCCGGATGTTCATGTCGGTATGGACGAATACCATGTGAACTCGCAAGACGATGTTGAAGCGTACAGGGGATATATGGATACGATTATCAAACATATTAATAGCAAAGGAAAGCGCCCGCACTTATGGGGAGCATTGGCCTCATACGAAGGCCAAACTCCGATAAGCAACGATGCAACGATGGAAGTTTATTACGAGCCGGCGGGCGGGCCGGTTCAGGCAATCGATAAAGGATTCGATATTCTGAACGTTGATGACGGATACACTTATCTCATTCCAAACATTGTAGACTATTTGGATACCCAGTTATTGTATAACGAGTGGGAGCCGACGAAATGGAGAACTTCCATTTTGCCATATGGACACCCGAAATTAAAAGGCGGAATGTTTGCATTTTGGAACGATACTTCCAATGCAACCGGTATTTCCATGCATGACTCCCATATAAGAATGCTGCCGGCTATACAGACATTATCGGAAAAGATGTGGACAGGGACCCGGGAAGATAAGGACTACAACGGATTTTTGAAAGCTGCCTCCGCAATAGGCGACGCGCCTAATGCCGAAATTTCTCATAAGCTAGAAGTAGAAAATCCAACCGGAAATGTGATTGAATATTTATTCGAAAAAGATTTGAAGGATACGTCGGGCAACGGGTTTGACGGAATCGGAAAGAACGTAACGATTGCCGAAGGCAAATTCGGGAATGGATTGAGATTAGGCGGAGGCAACAGTTACGTGGAAACACCGTTAAGGTCCTTGGGTTTCGGATGGACCGTTTCCATGTGGATCAAACCTGATACCGGTAATGCGCCGAATGCGGTCATCATGGAGTCGCCTGAAGGTCAATTGAAGCTAAGTCAGGGTAATTCCGGCAAGCTGGGATTTACCAAAGAAAATTATGACAGCACCTTCAACTACCAGGTTCCGGAAGGGAAATGGACGCATTTGTTATTGACGGGGGATGATCAAGGCACATCCTTATATGTCAACGGCAACGAGTACGTAGAAAGAATGGAAACCGGCGCAAAGCTTCAAACTTTTATTTTGCCTGTGGAGAAAATAGGCAGCGATACAAACGCTTTTAAAGGGACTATTGACAATGTCATGATTTTCAATCGGAAGATCGACATCGTCGAAAGAAAAAATATTGCCCTGAACCAACCCTATTCTTCTTCGGGTGATGAAGTTCCGAGCGCAGATAAAGCCTTCGATGGAAAGTTCTCAACCACATGGTCATCTGAATATTCGGATACAGCGTGGTTGGAAGTAGATCTCCAATCGGAGAAAGAAATAAGCGAAGTCGTATTTAAATGGGGACTTGCATACCCTGTTCAATACAAAGTGCTCGTCTCCAGGGATGGGCAACAGTGGACGAATGTTTTTCGCAGCGATGCCGTTATATCGGGGAATCCGGGAACGGAATCGATCCAATTCAATCCGATAAAAGCCAGGTACGTGAAATTTCAGGGCGTAAAGAGAACGATGATTATCGGCCAGTATTGGGGCTATAATATCAAAGAGTTTGAAGTATATGAAACAAGTGCAAACGCCAAATGGACGGAATATAAGCAGCTTTTTGAGCAGGCTGCGGGTTTGTTGGCGCTAGGCAAAGGAAAAGAGGCTATCCGTAATCAACTGTTGGAATCGGTAAATCGTTTCCCCTATGCTGTGGATAGTTCTGCCCAGACATTCCGTGAACAGATTGCCGCTTTGCAGGATTCAATCAATCAGGGAGATCTATCGAGCGAAGTCATCATTATGCCGAATCAAGCGACATTCGATCTGAAGATCGGTAAGCAAGCCGATGTCAAAGTTTACGTTGCTCGCAAAAACAGTGAACTTGCAGCTATTTTTAATGGAGATACGAAGCTTGCGGAAGGCAATGATTACGTTTATTCGAATGGCATTGTGACCGTTAAGAAAGAGTACCTGAGCGGATCGAAGGCTGGTTCGACAACCAAGCTGACGTTTACGTTTACGAACGATGTGTCGGAACAAGATTTGAGTATCGAAATCGTAGACACAACTGCAACGGTAACGAACCCGGGTTCAGGCGGCTGGACGGGCGGCGGTTCATCTACCGATCAGAAGCAACTGACGCTTTCGCCGGGAGCGGCGGGGGAACTGAGTTTCGATGGTGAATTTACGGTCATCGTCCCAAGCGGAGCAGCGAACAAGGAACTTCGTTTGACCATTACCAAAGCGATAGCTACAAGCACCCTTATAGGCGTTCAAAAAACGCTGCTAAGCTCCGTGTATGAGGTATTGAGCAACCTAACGGGAGAGCTCGGTAAACCTGCAACGGTTACTTTATCCTTTGATCCGAGCAAGCTTGGAAAGGGTCATAAAGCTTCCATATTCGCTTATGACGAAGCTAAGAAACAATGGATTGATATCGGAGGCGTTGTCGACGGCAATAAAATATCCGTTGAAGTCGATCGCTTTACGAAATTAGCGGTATTCGCCGTCTCGGAGAATGGAACGAATGTCCCTACGGATAAGCCGGTATTTAAAGATACTGCTAAGCATTGGGCTGAGAATGCTATCGCGAAGGGTGTAGAGGCAGGTTTTATTAGCGGCTATGCAGACGGTACCTTTAAGCCGAATGCGGCAGTGACAAGAGCGGAATTCGCGGTCATGTTAGCAAGGGCTTTCAACCTGCAAGGCAACGGAGCCGATTCGGACTTTACAGATGGAGCTCAGATTGGAAAGTGGGCAAAGCAGGGAATCGCGCAAGCCATTGAAGCAGGCATCATTAAAGGGTATGCAAATGGATCGTTCCGGCCTGACGCGCCAATTAGCCGCTCGGAAATGATCGTAATGGTCGCTCGGACGATGAACTTGGATATGAATAATAAGGCAGCCACAGCGTTTACTGACGACAAGGCAATACCATCATGGGCGCAAGGCGCAGTGAATGCGGCGGTGCAACTGAACCTGATTTCCGGACGTGGCAATAACAAATTCGTTCCCGAAGGAACAGCCAGCCGTGCAGAATCAGTTGCTCTCCTGCTTAGAGTGCTGGAATTGAGAAAATAAGCGGCGTATAACTCTAAATTGAATGGATAGGGGATATTCCATAAGGTCGAAGGGCCTTGGAATATCCCCTATTTTGCACGATTCAGAAAGTATAGATTCCTTATACTTACTAGTGAACAGTTACAGATGGGGTGAAGATCTTGAATATTATGATTGTTGAGGACGAGTTAGCGATTAGCGATGTGTTAGAATCTTACTTTTTGAATGAGGGCTGGAAGGCCATTTCATGTAAGGACGGCAAGGAAGCCATACAGATGATCGGCATGCAGAAGCTTGATCTGGTCATTCTGGATCTGATGCTTCCCGGTTTACCAGGTGAGGAAGTATGCCGTGCCATCAGGCAGCAGTCTAATGTGCCGATTATTATGCTCACCTCAAAAGCAGCTGAGGTCGATACGATCAACGGTTTGAATTTGGGGGCGGATGACTATATTACGAAGCCTTTCCGGATGAAAGAGGTTATTGCACGTATACATGCACTGCAGCGCAGAATGAATATGTTAGCCCATGCTAACGAGTCAATGGTAACCTATAACGGAGGGAAAATGATTATTAATTTTGAAACCAAAGAAGTGATCGTGGATGGCAGGGCGGCTAATCTGACGTTTACGGAATTTAAGCTGCTCAATGTTCTTATCAAGAGACCCGGGAAAATATATACGAGGAGCGAGTTGTCCTACGAAGTACTCGGATACCGTTTTATAGGAGACGGACGTACCTTGGACATGCATATAAGAAATATCCGCAGGAAAATTGAGGAAGACCCCAAAAATCCGATCTATATCGTGACCAAAGTAGGGGAAGGATACAAATTCAGCTTCCAGATGGATGGGGAGGCGTAATGAGCTCTCGTTTTCGGATCAAAACACAATTTCTCTTGTTTTGTACTTTTTTAGGTCTGTCGTCAGCATTGCTGCTAATCATATATTTGCTGTTGCAAGCAGGCTGGAACCGAACGCTACCCGAATACAAAATGCAGTTGTTAAACGATCAGAGTCATAAATTGGCTTATATGATGCGTGCAAAAATTACGGGAGGTCCCGATAATGAGGAGCAGAAGCGGTGGCTGGATAATGTATCGAAGGTGTATTCGGCTTCACTGCGAATTGTGGCGCCCAATCGGACGGATGTATGGTATGAATCCAAACCAGGACAATCCCAACTCCCCCCAAATAACTCAGCGCTATTCGAAATACCTATTATTGTAGGTGGGGAGGAACAGGGTTATCTGCATGTATCCTACGAACTGGACGGAAATTATTTTTTTCCGTATTTCTCAGAGCTGGAACGTAAGGTGAATATTGAGCTGAAGGCGGGAGGGCTTGTACTTCTCGTAATGCTCATCGCTTTAAGCTATTTCTTGGCACGTAAGCTAGCCCGTCCGATACGCACCAGTAGTGAGCTTGCAGAGAAAATTGCCAGTGGGGACCGGGAAGCAACTTTACCGGAAACGGGAACCAGCGAAATTGTGCGTTATACCCGAGTAGTGAATGCGCTCCTCACTGATTTTAACCGTCAGGATGTATGGATGAAGCAGATGCTGCAGGATTTGTCACACGAGCTGCGTACCCCCCTTACCACCGTTCTCTCTAGATTGGAAGCGATGATTGACGGCATCTACCCTTTAACGGAGCATCACCTGGATTGGATTTATTCGGAAATCGATCGACTTTCACGTCTGGTGGAGGATGTTGGCAAATTGAGCGAAGCGGAGGGGGCGAGTTTCAAGCTGAATATGGAACGTGTTGATTTAGTACAGGTCGTTCGTTCCGTCCATGAAGGCTTTTTATTTCTAGCGCAGGAAAAAGGAATCAGCTGCAAGCTGATCTCTCCATTTATTCCCTGTTTTGCCGATGTGGACCATGACAGGATTATTCAGGTGCTCTCCAATGTTATTTCGAATGCAATTAAATATACCGCTGCAGGAGGAAGCATTGAGATTGGTTTGTTCTCGGAGGAAAATGAGACGCTTATTTATTGTGAAGATAACGGCATCGGGATTGCAGAGCAGGACATTCCTCTCATATTCAACCGCTTTTATCGAGCGGATAAATCCCGTTCCAGAAATAGCGGGGGGCTTGGCGTTGGCTTAAGTATAGCTAAAGCACTCGTCGAAGCCCATAATGGACTTATCACCGTAGAAAGCGAGCAGGGGAAAGGCTCCAGGTTTACAATTCACCTCCCTGTGCAGATTGAAGCGCGAGAAATCAATGAAAAGAATTGAGCACAGTAACATTCTGAAGTGCACCCCTTATAGTGAACATTGGAAAAACACCCCGGTGTTTAACCGATGGAAACTATAGGGGGTGCTTTCATTATGTCAGTGAAAAAGGGACAAAAGCTGGTTACTTACAGTTTTGAAACGAAGAAGAAAGCAATAGAGATGCGGCTTCAAGGAATGACGAAGCTGAAAGTAGCGGAAGCATTGGGAATTGAGGATATTGGCCGGTTGAAAATCTGGATGCGACGTTTTAAGCAGATGGGTGATTTCGGACATATGGATCACCGCGGGAAAAGAAGAGAGTACACCGATGGAGAACGCTATGTAAAGCGTCTGGAAATGGAGAACGCTGACAAATACCACGACATGCTGCCAAAGGTTGGCGCCCAAATCAGCATGTCTCGTCGAGGCAATTGTTATGACAACGCCTCAATGGAGAGCTTCTTCTCGAAATTAAATAAGCTATCACCGGTTGAGTACCGGAGACAGCGTATTGGGTAGGTTTTTCTTAATGTCCGCTATATGGGTCTTGACCATTATTAGGTTAATTTTCATAAATTTTAATTGGATTTACATCAGATTTACACGTAATTTACACAGCATTTACAGACATTCTAGTATGATGATAAAAGTAAGCGCTTGCAGTTAGTTAGAAATCTATATTATTAACTGTATCCAAAAGGGAGGAATTTGAAATGCGTTTAAGAAAAGGGTTTTTGATGTTTTTAGTTCTTGTCTTGTCTATTTCAGCTTTGGTTGCATGCAGCTCGAAAAATGAGGCGGAGAAGCCGTCTAACAGCCCGGAAGCCCAAACGTCAAGTCCAACTGCATCGACAAAACCCAAGGAGCCCGTCACGATTACGATCGCTTGGCCGTGGGGGGAACCGGAATATGAAGTCCGATTCGGAGCAATCAGAGAGGAGCTGAAGGACAGCATTACCGTCAAAATGGTTCTAGCACCAGGCACGAAAGATACGTTGCAGGAACTATTCGCTGCCAAAACAGTACCTGATATCATTTTTGCCAATTATGGACTTCAGCCGCTTGAGGAACTCGATACCCTAATGTCCATTGAAGATTTGATGAAAAAGCACAATTTCAGCGGAAGTCAGATTAATCCTCACACGCTTGCTTATGTGCGCTCTATTGATACGAAGGGCAGGCTGGTTGGTCTTCCGGACGGAGAAGGCTTTCCACAGCTCTTCTATAATAAAGAAGTTTTCGACTTGTTTGGAGTGCCGTATCCGGACCCGAAGAAGCCGATGACATGGGACGAAGTGCTCGATCTTTCCCAGCGCATGACGGCAACGCGAGACGGAAAGACGTACATAGGGCTTGAAATTCCAAGTACAATGCTATACACACCGCTAAATGAATTTCCGGCCAATGCCACGGATCCGGATACCGGGGAATTAAGGCTTACCAAGGATCCTGCCTTTACGAAGGAATTCGAGTTTGTGAAAAAGTATTTCAGCATTCCTGGGGTCAAGGAAGCCTATGGAAAAGAAAAGTTTATGGAACGGACTGCTGCGATGGCCTTTGCTTGGAACGCATTTATGAAGAATGATTGGCAGGAAAATGAAAGCTTCAAGAAGAGCATCGAAATATTGCCGGTGCCGGTATGGCCGGAGCAGCCTGATCTGAGCCCGGTTTCTGGCACAACTGCGATCACGATCAACAAGTACAGTGCTCATCAGGATGAGGCCTTCACCGTGCTGGCTAAATATTATTCGCCGGAAAACCAGATTCGTATGATCCGTCCCGCACATGCTTTTCCCGCTGTATCCGATATGGAAATCGTCAAGCAATGGGCTGCTGACGTTCCCGGCTATCAGGGCAAAAACATGGATGCTATCTTTAACGTAAAGCGCCCATCCTTCCAGCCGCGTAAAAGTCCATGGGATGCTTACGTTGGGATGCCGCAGGCCATCGACAGGTTTATAGAGTCCGATATGGACATCGTCAAGTTCCTGAGGCAGTGGGAGGAAGAAGCTGCTGGTGATGTCAAGGATGCTATGGAGAAATATAAGCAGTAGCAGGGGCAGCGATTGGAAAGGGAGAGAATCCGTTGGCCAGAATATTGTTTAATCACATATATAAAAGGTACGGAAAGTATAAGGAACTGGCTGTCAACGATTTCTGCTTATCGGTGGAGGATCATGAGTTTCTCGTTTTTGTAGGTCCCTCCGGCTGCGGCAAATCGACGACGCTGCGCATGCTAGCGGGTTTGGAGGACATATCGGAAGGGGAACTCTATATTGGCGATACGCTTGTCAATGATTATCCTCCGAAGGATCGGGATATCTCGATGGTTTTCCAAAATTATGCGCTTTATCCGAACCTGACTGTATTCGAAAATATCGCTTTTGGCCTCAGGCTGCGCAAGCAGCCCAAGCATGAAATCGAGCTGGCCGTTAAGCGCGCGGCCCGGGTGCTGGAAATTGAAAATTTCCTGAACCGCAAGCCGCATGAGCTTTCGGGTGGCCAACGGCAGCGGGTTGCGCTGGGGCGGGCGATTGTCCGCACGCCTCAGGCTTTTCTAATGGATGAGCCTCTATCTAATCTGGATGCCAGGCTGCGTCTGCAGATGAGATCGGAGATTATCGCCCTGCATAAGAAGATCGGGGTTACTACGATTTATGTAACCCACGATCAAATCGAAGCGATGACGATGGGAGACCGCGTTGTGGTGATGAACAAAGGCGTCATTCAGCAGGTCGATAAGCCGGAGGTCGTATATAATCGCCCGGTCAATTTATTCGTTGCCAATTTCATCGGCAATCCTCCGATGAATTTCATCCCCGGAAAGCTTCAGGAAAAAGATGGCAGCCTTGAATTTCATACGCGCCGGTTTGCCCTGAGGCTAACTGAGAAGCAGAGCTTTCAATTGAGGGGGCAAAGCCAGGTCGTCCATTCGGTTGTGCTCGGCATTCGTCCTGAGCATATCAGCTTTGAAGAAATTGTGCTGCAAGCTTATCCCCATGCGCATATTACCGGTATTCTTGCCTTTAACGAATTCGTAGGCTCAGACCGTTACTATCACATGAAGATGGGGATGGATCATCATCTTGTAGCAAGGGCGCATCCTCGTTATGAATTTGAGGATGGCATGAAGGTGACTGTAGCTTTGGATATGCAGAAGGCGCTATTTTTCCACAAGGATACAGAAATGTTGTTAACAGATTGACTAGCTACGGAGATGGCGGGGAATAACGGCGGTGATGCAAAGAGGTTGGCTGAATCGCGTTATTCCCGTGTCATGATAGCGTCGCATGCATCTACTCAGGAGGGAAACGATGGGAAGGAGAAGTAGACGGGTATTCGGAGGTCTGTTGGCAACGATTTGCTTGGCCATCGTTTTAATCGGCGCTCCGGGTTCTTTGCAGTTCGTCCAAGAGAAGCAAGCTGCGGATGACGAAGCGGGCCCTTCGGCCGACAGTGATGTCACGCAGCGCGCTAAATATGCGAGTAACAGTGATGTCGCGCAGCGCGCTAAATATGCGAGCGACAGTTTGGAGCCGTTTTATTACGAAACGTTGCAGCGATGGAAGGAAGAAGGGGTACTATCCGGAAGGCAGGAATTGCGTATATCCGCCGCCTCGTTCAATCGGAAATCGCCGGATGCCGAGGCACATTCCGCAGCTTATGCAGGGGAAAGCGATGTGCTGGTATGGCCCAATGAAAAAGGGTGGGTGGAATATGATGTAGAGGTGGAAGACGATGGGCTGTACGAGCTAGCGATCGAATATGCTCCCTTTGGAGAGAAGGATGGCGGCAGCCAACAGGCTGTTATTCTGGGCTTGAAAATCAATGGTGAATACCCGTTTCGAGAGGCTCGCTCCATGGCATTTGAAAGGAGCTTTCGTGAATTGCCAGCCCAGTTTGACGAGAACGGTAATCAGCTCCGCTCGCAGCTCGAGGAAGCCGAGGGATGGAGAAGCAAGCCTATTTCTGATTCCAGCGGCGCATATGCGCTTCCGCTGCTGTGGCATTTGAAAAAGGGGGGAAATACGGTGCGCATCGAAGCGCTGCAGCAGCCTGTCGCGTTTCGTGCGATTACGGCTGCGCCACCGTCGATGCTGCCTTCTTATAGTGAAGCAAGAACCGGGTATCCTTCGGTTCTGTCTACGGCCAGTGATATGATTGTGGTTGAAGCTGAGCATTTCAGCTATAAAAATTCGACAGGCATACAAGTTGTTTATGATAAAGATCCACTGACGACACCGCGTTCGCTGACAGCTAAAATTTTCAATACCTTGGGAGGCTATACCTGGTCAAAAGGCGGGCAGGCGGTTACATGGGACTTCGAAGTTCCAGCAGACGGTTTGTATAAACTGGGTTTCCGAGCCTATCAAGGGTTCCGTAAAAATCTAACCGGCTTCAGAACAATATCTTTGGATGGCCGAATTCCATTCGAGGAGCTGGCCAGCTATCCGTTTGCCTACAGCTCAAATTGGAAGGTATTTGCTCTGCAGGATCAAGAGGATCAGCCCTATGAGTTTTTTCTCAGTAAAGGGAATCATTCGATTACGCTGGAGGCCAACTACGAGCCTTATACTCCTATTATTGTGGATATTGACTGGATATCCCAAGAATTACGGAGTGTAGCTTGGGATATCCGTGTGGCAACGGGCAACCGTGAAGACAAGCTGCGTGTGTGGAATGTAGAGAAGGATATTCCAGGCATTACAGAACGACTCGCCAAGCTGCAGAGCAAGTTAACGGAGCTGACTAAGCGGATGGTGTCCATCAATAATGCGACTGATACCGTATCACAATCGTTCAAATCCGCCGCTAAGGATATTGAGGGATTGCTCCGAAAGCCGGATGAAATTCCGTACAGCCAACTGACCATAGGGACCTTACAGGAAAAACTGGAGGCCCAGCGCATTGAATTAATAAGCAGCCCGCTTCAGCTCGATAAGCTGTTCATTGCACCGGTGGAGCAGTCTTTCCCAAGAACAACGGCCCGTTTTTTGGAGAAGATGAAGGGCTCGCTGCAGTCATTATGGTATTCATTTTCGGATAAGAACCAATTCAGCAAGCAGAAGGGCGAGGAACTAAATGTATGGATGCTGTGGGGCAGGGACTATGTAGATGAGCTGCAGCAGCTGGCGGATGAGAAGTTTACACCTAAGTACGGGATTAAGGTTCGAGTTAATTTGATTCAGACTAGTGACCTGCTTGTGTTAGGCAAAGCGGCTGGCATTTTGCCGGATGTTGCGCTTGGGATTCCAGAGGGGCTGCCCTATCAAATGGCGCTGCGCAATGCCGCTTTCGATTTGTCCACAATGCCCGGTGCCCAAAAGCTGCTGGACGGTTACCATCCCGGCTCTTTGCTGCCCTACTATTATGACGGGGGCTATTATGGACTGCCGGAAACGACGAACTTCAAGGTGCTGTTCTATCGAAAGGATATTTTGGATGAACTGGGGCTGAAGGTACCGAACACGTGGGATGACGTTTACTCCATGATGCCGACACTTTTGCAGAATGAATACAATTTTTATGTGGATCCTGGCGATTTCACTTACATGTTCTTCCAAAACGGAGTGGATCTGTACACCCCGGACGGATTATCCACGGCGCTGAACACGCCGGAGGCATTTGACGCTTTCAAGAAATGGACGGACTTATTTAATGTGTACGGTATGGATCGCCAAGTGCAGAGCTTCTACAATCAGTTCCGGAGGGGGACGATGCCTATCGGCGTTGCAGATTTCAGCATGTACATGCAACTGCTTGTTGCTGCCCCGGAGATTTTGAATACATGGGAAATCGCGCCGGTTCCCGGAACGATTCGTCCAGACGGCTCATTCGTCCGCTGGTCTGGAGCGAGCGGCAACAGTATGATGTTGTTCAAGGATACGCCGAAGAGCAAGCAGGAGCTGGCGTGGCAGTTTTTACAATGGTATACGTCAGATGAGACGCAGACAGAATATGGCCTAAATATGGAGCAGTACAGGGGTGAGGAATTCCGCTGGAATACGGCCAATGTTCGGGCTTTCGCACGGATGCCATGGAAGAAGGACGACTTGAACGTTATTCTTGAGCAGTGGAAATGGATCAAAGAAATTCCTAATGTCCCGGGAGGCTATATAAGCACGCGTGAGCTTTCGTTCGCTTTGAACCGTGCCACCATTTCCAATGAATTAGCAGGCGGTGCAGGACTGGAAAATCCGCGTATTGCACTAGAAAAGGGGATAAAGGAAATTAACAGGGAATTGGACAGAAAGCTTCGTGAATTTCATATGGTCGACAGAGACGGGAAGGTGCTGAAAACCCTCGATCTTCCGCAAATTACTGAACCGTGGAAGGGGGCGGAAATCAATGCCAAGTAGTGTGCAAGCCCCTCCTGTAGCCAGCAAATCCACGCTTCCCAAACAAAGGAGTGGAACAGAGAGGGCTGCTGCCAAAATAAAATTCCTGCTGGCGGAGGTATGGAAATATCGTACGTCCTATCTGTTCATCGCCCCTTTCTTGCTGTTGTTCATTGTTTTTATATTAATTCCGGTTATTTGTGGTATTTTACTTAGCTTTACAGACTTCAATGCCATGGAGTTTCCTAAGTGGGTCGGCTGGCTGAATTATCAAAATTTGCTGTCGCAGGATACTGTTTTTTTGCAGTATGTTCTTCCCAACACCTTTAAATTTGCGTTATTCGTAGGCCCGCTAGGTTACGTCTGTGCTTTCCTGCTTGCAGCCGTGATCGCTCAGCTGCCGCGGTTGGCAAGGACTGGGTTCGCTTTGGCGATGTATGCTCCATCGTTGACAGCCGGGATAGCTATGGTCGTCGTTTGGCAGGTTATGTTTACAGGCGACCGGACCGGATATATCAACAGCTTTCTGCTGCGGTGGGGCTTCATCCAACAACCGATTCTCTTTGTGCTAGATTCTAAGTGGTTGCTGCCGGTTATGATTCTCGTATCGATCTGGGCGAGTATGGGGATAGGTTTTCTGGCTATTTTGGCCGGGATTCTAAACGTCGACAAACAGCTTCATGAAGCGGGAAGGATTGACGGGATTGCGAATAAGCTGCAGGAGCTGTGGTATATTACGATTCCTTCAATGAAGCCGCAGCTGCTGTTTGCTGCGATTATGTCGATCGTCCATACGCTGAAAACGGGGGGGATCGGGACGCAGTTATCCGGTGCGAACCCCACGCCTAATTATGCCGGCCAGCTTATGATCAATCATATTGATGACTATGCATTCATTCGTTTTGAGCTGGGTTATGCCAGCGCCATCTCTGTGGTCCTGCTGCTGCTCATGTTTATGCTAAGCAGAGTGTTCACGAGCTTATTCGGTTCAAAGGAGGGATAGTATGCCAGTAAGGATAGGAAGATGGGCCCGGCAATGGTACGGAGAAAGCACAAGGTGGGGAAGCGCCTTACGAAACATGAGCGGCGGTAACTGGTTCATGATCGTTTTTCTGCTGCTGCTGGCTGCATTTATGTTGCTGCCGCTAGTCTACATATTTAATCATGCATTTAAACCGCTGCATGAATTGCTGCTGTTCCCACCGACTTTTATCGTGAAGGATCCGACCATCCGTAATTTTGTAGAATTGCTGTCTTTGACCAAAAGTACGTTTGTTCCTGTTTCGCGGTATATCTTTAACAGCGTTGTCGTTACGGTTTTAACGACCATCGGCATGGTTGTGACAGGGGCGTTATGCGCGTACCCGTTATCCAAGCATCCGTTTCCAGGCTCCAAGCTGGTATTTGGGACTATTGTCATTTCCCTGCTATTCGTAAGCGAGATCATCGCGATCCCTCGCTATGTTGTGGTCCAGAGCCTGGGGATCATGAATACGTATTGGGGACATATCCTGCCGATTCTGGCCCTTCCCGTCGGTGTATTTTTGTTAAAGCAGTTTATGGATCAAGTGCCTAATGAGCTGCTGGAGTCAGCGAAGATCGATGGGGCAAACGAAGTGCGCATTTTTCTGCGCATCGTTGTACCTGTCGTCATGCCGGCAATGGCTACTGTCACTATACTGGCTTTTCAATCCGCCTGGTCCAATGTGGAAACTTCAAGCTTGTTTATGCAGGATGATTCAATGAAAACATTGCCGTTTTATTTAAGCACGCTGAATTCCGGTATGGCCAATTCCGTGGCGCGGCAAGGAGCTGTAGCTTCAGGATCATTAATTATGTTTTTGCCCTCTTTGCTCATTTTCCTCTTCTATCAGCGGAAAGTGATCGCCACGATGGCACATTCGGGCATCAAATAAAGCTGAGTTTTCAGGAGGTTCGCATGTGAGGAAGCTGCAAATCAAATGGCTGGCCGCCATGATAACCGCCATATGTCTGCTGTTGTCATGGATGACGCCGGCTTGGGCCGAGATGCCCTATCGCACCTATACGCAGGATAGCTACAATCGAATCGTCCCTACGCAGCCTGCGTATAAAGCGGCGGGGCTCATCGCCCAAGATCTGAAAGTTCCTGATGGGCAGGGCGGACAAATGTATTCTCCGCTGAAACGACCTCAGGACCTGTATATCGATAAGCACGACCATATGTACATCGCTGACACGGATAACAATCGGATCGTCCATCTGGATTCGCAAGGCCGAGTACAAAGGATTATAACGGTTCCGGAAAGCCCGCTGGACCATCCGCAAGGCGTCTTCGTGGATGATCATGGCGATTTGTATATAGCTGATACTGGAAATAAAAGAGTGCTGCGTTTGGATAAAGATGGGCGGATTGTGCACGAATATACAAGGCCGCAATCCCGCTTTATCGCGGAATCTTTCGTTTATGAGCCAACGAAAGTGTCGGTGGACAAGAGAGGATTCGTCTACGTTGTGCCTCGTGGAAGTTATCAGGGCATCGTGCAATTTGATGCGGAAGGGAAGTTTTACGGTTTTTTTGGCACGAACTGGACGGAAGCGTCTACTATGGATCGAATTAGAAAGATGTTGTACACCAAAGAACAGTTGAGCAGGCAAGTCAGACTGCTTCCGGCTGCGATCGGTAGCATGTTTATCGATGAGCAGGGCTATCTCTATACGGTGTCCGTGTCAGCAACAGAGCAAATTAAGAAGCTGAATATTCGCGGCGATAATTTATGGCGGAAATTGAGCTTTGGCGACAAAAATACGGTGATAGACAGAGGTGCTGACAACCAAGCGAGCCTGCCTCAATTTGCTGATATCACTGTCAGTCACAACGGAATTATGACGGCGATTGAGAAGAACAAAAATATTATTTATCAATATGACGCAAGCGGCGAGCTGCTATTTTTTTGGGCGGGGCCGGTAACGGTGGGCGCACCTCGAGTTGGTCTCAGTCAAAGCCCGATTGCCATTGCTTCTAATTCAAGAAACGAGCTGTTTGTCCTCGATGACATCATGAATCTGGTTCAGGCTTTTACGCCAACGCCATTTGGCGAGATGGTATATAAAGCCCTCGGTCTGATGCATGAGGGCAAATATGTGGAAAGCGTGCAGGAATGGCAGGAGATTATTCGCTTGAATGCCTACTTTTCACCGGGATACAAAGGTCTTTCAGATGCCGCCTATTATACCGGTGATTATGAGCAGGCTCTGAAACTGTACCGATTAGCCGGAAGCGGGGGGGGGTATTCCGATGCATTCTGGCAGCTTAGATTGCAGTGGTTTCAGAAGCATTTTTCATTCCTGGCCACACTTTGTCTCGCGCTTTTTGTGATCTGGATCATTGCGGCGAAGCTGCAATCCAGGTTGGGCTGGAGGCGACGTATCAAAGGGACTTGGAAATGGCGGGAGTATCAAATATTCCAACAACTGCGTCATAGCTTCACCATTTTGCGTTCACCGCTTGAAGGTTTCGGAGATATTCGTTACCTGAACATGGGAGGCTATTTAAGCGCTGCCGTATTGCTTGCCCTTACGGTTCTAGCCATGCTGGGGAGCGTATATGTAACGAGCTTTTCGTTCGATCCAGTTCCGGCCGGCCAAAGAAATGGCGCTTCTATTGCACTTGTTGGTGCCTCGACATGGTTTTCCTGGATTATCTGCAACTATTTGATCGGATCGATCCGGCATGGGGAGGCCAGGTTCAAAGATGTATTTGTTGGCGGAGCCTATGCCTTGGTGCCCCTTCTTTTGATAGGACTTCCTCTAGCTCTGGCTTCCAACGTTATGGCACTCAGCGAAGCACCTATTTACAGTTTCCTTCATTCCGCGGTTTATATCTGGTGCGGACTGTTATTCTTTTGGAAAATTCAGGCGCTGCAAAACTATACAGTTGGGGAAGCTGTGGTCAATGTCCTGCTGACTGCTTTTGCTACGGTAATGCTGTGGGTGCTTGTGTTCATTATCGTAGGGCTGTTCTCGGAATTCTACAGCTTTATACAGACGATTTATCAGGAGGTATCGATGTGATAGGATTTGTTCGCGCCAAATGGCTTCCCGTCTCTCTGTTCACAGCGATCCTCATCTTGTTTATCTATGCCGGATTTTATTTTGCAGCGTCGAAATACGGAACAGGGTCATTGGGGCAAATCGCGGGGCAAGCGGAGCAGGCCTCCGGGCAACAGGCGGCACCCGTTGGAAGCAGCGCGGCAAATGTGAAAACGGATGCAGGCAAGGGGAGCCTGACTAATGGCTTTCCTGATGAAAGTACGTTCCTGGTTGTGGCTGAAAACCGAAATTTAAAGCTCCTAGTCAGTCCGGAGACTGGCCATTTCATCGTGACCGACAACAGGACAGGGCATGTATGGAGATCGTTTGCTAGTCCCGAAGAGTGGGATGAAAAGGAAAATTCTAACGCTTGGAACGTTCATTTACGCTCACCTTTCATGTTCAGTTATGTGGAATTCAATGTGCGTAAGGATATGCTGAAGGAAACGAACTTTATTGAGCATGGAGGAACAATTGCCAGCTTCGAGCAGATAAACAACGGCGCCAGGTTCAAGTTTGCTATTCCTGAGCTCGGCTTTGTGATCCCAGTGGAAGTGCGACTTTACGAAGATTATGTGGAAACCCGGGTGCTGGACGAAGGGTTAATAGACGGGAATGAACTACCGGTACAGGCTCAAGCTAAAGGGAATGATCCCAAGGCAAGATTAGCTTCAATCCGTCCGTATCCATTTCTTGGCGCAGTAACGTCCGCAGACCCTGAAGGATATTTGTTGATCCCTGATGGATCTGGAGCGCTGATTCGGTTTCGGAAGGACAGGGTACCGAGTCCGAGCCTCTATGTAGGAAAAGTATTTGGCGACGACTGGGCCTACAGCAGCAACAGCGCCTTGTCGGACCGCTTGCCGGTAACGATGCCTGTATTCGGAATTAAATCCGGCGGTCAGGCGATGATCGGAATTATTGAAGACGGTGCAGAATATGCTAACGTGCTCGCCGCGCCTTCTAAAGCTTTCAGCCAATATAACTGGGTGACGCCGGAGTTTCAGTACAGGCTTAAATATATGCAGCCGATGAATACCAAGAAGACAAGCGGCATCATGAAGTATAGCGCCGATCGTATTCACTCGGACATGTCGACGCGCTATTACTTCATGGATTCTTCAGATCCGACGTATGCAGATATGGCGGCTCGCTATCGACAATATTTGATGGACGAAACTGGCGCCTTATCGGATGTGAAGAAGGAAGGGCCGATTCCGCTGCATTTGAGCTTACTTGGAGCAGATACGGAGAAAGGCTTTCTCTTTGATTCTTATCTGGCATTGACGACTACCAGCGAAGCGAAGACGATCGTCGGAGAATTAAACAGTCTTGGCATTGATGCGCTGTCCATTGTGTATATGGGCTGGCAAAAAAACGGCTACAGCGATTATGGAGGGCCATTCCCTATTGCTTCCAAGCTTGGCGGTGATTCAGGGATGAAAGCGTTCATTGATTATGCCCATTCCAAAAATTTTCCCGTTTATTTAAGCGCTGATCATTATTCGTTTAATAATACCGGGCGGGGCGGCTTTCGAAGAAGCCGAGACGGCTTGCGTGATCAGGGCCAGGCGGTGATAGATTACCGTACGTGGGGTAGTCAAGTCAAGCTTACTTTTGTCAGTCCGCTGTTTGTGGAGAAAAGCGTCTTGGGGGATTTGGAGAAAGTGAAATCGCTGCATGCAGACGGCTTGCTTCTGGGAAGTGCAATCGGTGCAATTGTCAATGCCGATTATAATGACCGCTATCCGGTCACGCGTGCTGAGTCCCGCAGAAGTCAGGAGCGGATATTCCAGAAGGTGAAAGAAACGCTGGGCAGCGTTCAGGTTTCCAGCGGCAACAGCTATACATTGGGCTACGCCGGACATATGCTAAGCAGCTATGATGATTATTCCAAGGATCTGTTCGTGGATGAAGCCATACCGTTTGCGCAAATTGCCATGCATGGGCTCCTATCCTACTCTTTCGAATATGCGAACCAAAGCGACGATTATAAAACAAGCTTTCTGAAAGCAATTGAATATGGGGCGGAGCCATCGTTTATAGTCACTTATGCACCCACCAAGCAGCTTGCGGATACTTACTCCTTAAAAAAGTTTTACAGTACAGACTATAGAGACTGGACGTCTCAGATGGTGATGCAGTATCAACAGTTCAATGAGGCACTAGGTGATGTACGGGATCAATTTATTACTGGACATCGGAAGCTTGCGGATGGTGTTTATGAAACGGCGTATTCGAACGGCAAACGCATTATTGTTAATTATAACAACACGAAGTATTCGTTCGGTAGTGCGACCGTAAATGCACAAGATTTTGCAGTTCGGAAGGGAGGGGATTAAAGATGGGAAAAAGAAAATTAGTTAGCGCCAAGACGATGCGCAAGCTGGACGGATTGCTGTTTATGTCGCCGTGGCTGCTGGGTTTTGCCGTCTTTTTAGGTTTTCCTCTCCTTTTTTCTCTGTATATGAGCTTTCACAATATGAAAATGCTGCCTACCCGGATGGATTACGAATTCGTGGGACTCAAGCATTATAACGAAATTTTGTTTAGAAGCTCGGCGCTGTACGACGGATTGTTTCCTTTTTTCCGTGAAGAAATCATTATGATTCCGGTGATTCTCGTATTTTCGTTACTGATCGCAATGCTATTGAATCAAAATTTACCCGGACGCTTCCTGTTCAGAGCGATTTTCTTCCTTCCCGTCATTTTCTCGTCGGGGTATGTGCTAACAGAGCTGGTCAATCAAGGAGAGGGAGGTCTTGGCTTTCTTGAACGGTTTGAGCTTGGCAAATATTTGAACATTATGCTTGGAGACAGCTCATGGTCCGCTCCAGTGCAAACCGTGCTTAACCGCTTCGTGCTGGTTCTCTGGTATTCCGGAGTGCAAATTCTGATTTTTCTTGCCGGACGTCAAACGATTTCCAAATCCGCCTACGAGTCTGCCCGCATCGACGGCGCATCACCTTGGGAAGTGTTCTGGAAAATTACGCTGCCTGCGTTATCCCCATTTATTTTACTTAACCTGATTTATACGGTCGTAGATATGTTTACGTATCCATTCAATCCGATCATCAGTATGATCGGACTGAATCAAGGGGAATATGGCTTCAACAGCGCACTTGCTTGGACTTATTTCCTCCTTATCATCGGCTTTCTGGGATTGATTGTCTTGCTATACAGCAGATTTAATAAGAACAATGCTTTAAGAAGAAAGTAAGGAGGAGGCTGCGATGAAGAGCGGAATTTCGGCAAAGCTGAGGGCGGCAAGGATCGGCCTGGCAAGTAAACGCACTCAGCGCCGCGTCAAGCGCATTCGTTTTTGGCTGTTAGGCCGCGAGATTAATAATGGACTGATATTTAAGCTGTTCATGTATGCAATCTTCATAACCACTTCCTATATCTACATGAACCCGATTTTGCGAATGATGGTGAAGATGGTGATGAGTGTAAAGGATCTGCTGGACCCTACGGTTTCATGGATCCCTTCCTCCATTTATTTGGGACATTTAGAAACAGCATGGCACTTACTCAAATATGAGAAAACTGTGATCATTAGTGTGATTATATCGGTAACGGTCGCTGTCTTTCATTGCATTTCATGTGGGCTTGCCGGCTATGCGCTGGCACGGCTTGAAGTGCCGTTGAAGAAGCTGATTACATTCTTGTTGATTGTCGCTTTTATCATTCCGCCGCAGGTCATTGTCCTGCCTACGATCATTGCTTATAACGAGCTAAATCTGAGTAATTCGCTCATTACCCTTGTCATCCCTGCTTTATTTGGTTTTGGGATGAAAGGGGCCATGTTCGTGATCATTTATCGGCAATTTTTCATGACCCAGCCGAAGGAACTGGAGGAGGCCGCCAAAATCGATGGCGCCAGTGTCTTCCGATTTTATTTGAAAGTTATGTTTCCTCTATCCAAGCCGGCTATGCTCGTAGTTTTCCTGTTTTCATTTGTCTGGACGTGGAACGATACTTACTTGCCGCGTATGTTCTTGACGGCGGCGCAGGATGTTCCGCTTGCTGTGGAGATGTCCCGGTTAGGAGGAAGTGTTAGCGAATTTATTCTTAAATATGATTTGCCGCTGTATATGGCCGAGCCGATTCGGATGGCGGCCAGCTTCCTAACCATTCTGCCACCGCTGCTCATCTATTTCTTCGCACAGCGCCACTTTACAGAAAGCGTGGAAAGGACCGGACTTGTAGAGTAGGCAAGGTAAAAAAACTAACTTTATCTGCATGTTTTGAGGAGGTTCCAAGAGGTTGATCAATTATACCAAGGAGGAATTTAATAATGCCAAATGATGAGAAAAGTTTGCTGAGTAGAAGAGAATTGTTGGTCTCTATGGGGATGGCAGGTACAGCGATGGTTGCTGGTGGGGTTGCTGGTGGATTGCTTCAGTCCACAGCGTTTGCATCCGGAAACCAGGGGGAGAACCAGAAGGCGCGTTTTATTATTGATAAAAGCGGTATGAATCAACAAGAAATTAATGATGGAATTGATAGTATACAGGACTTGTTAAACTTAACTGTAAATCTTGGTGCGGTGGTTTATGTTAAATCATTTTACAAAGATGTTGGCTTGGGTGGTGGTTTCTTTGAGTTAAAGACAAAAAGTACAGAAATTATTGATAATGTAGTGTATTTTAAGTCAAAAACACTAAATTCTACTTGGGTTCGGGTTGAACAAAGTAATTTAAATGTTTATCATGCTGGGGTTCAATTTAATAATGAAGATCAGTCCGAAAAAATAAATAATTTATTAAGATACTCGAAACATATAGATTTGTTTGGAAATTTGTTAAAGCTTAATTACTTAAACTTAGTTGATGACATGGTTATAGAGAATGGCACACTAGATTTTACTAATAGCACTTCTCCCAAAATTAATCCACCACGATCACCAATTATGTCATCTAAGGTAGATAGGGGTAGTAATACGGATTATGAAGTTGATGCTAACTATCAAACATTACAATCACTAAACAATGTGACATTCAATCGAATACATTTTAAATCTCTTGGTCAGTGCGCATTACTTCACAAATCAAACAATATTGTATTTAATTTCTGCTCTGGAAATTGGTCAATGCAAACGTTGTTTAAGTTCGTCGGTGGATGGCATGGAACGCCACTAAAAAATGATACCCCAACATCTTATAACTTAATTGATCCGAAGAATGGACGATGCAGAGGTATTTATTTTAACTTTTGTGATTGGAAGGCAAACTACGACAAAACGCAACTTGCACACCCTGCTCACTTTGTTGCATGTGAGGATGTATTTATTCTAGGCGGAAGTGTTGATGCAATATTTGGTTATCGTGCGGACATATATAACAAAAATGTCGTTATCGATGGATTGTCATATGAAAACACAAATAAGCAATCAATAATTGACGCTAAAAACGGACAAATACAGGACGATGCACTTGGTGTATATATCGGGCAAAACACTTATGATGTATTTATTAGAAACAGTACATTTAAAAACTTCTTGATTAAGTGTTTTTACATTGAAGCAGCTTCACGTATCTACATCAACGATATTGTTTCTGAGTGCGATAGCGTTGATTCTGTTGCGGTTTTTGCAGATATTCAAGGCAACTATAGAAATGCTGAAAACACTTTTTGGGGTAATTGTGCAGATATTTACTTAAACAATATCAGCTCTAAAGGCACATATCGTGGGTTAAGAATTAATACCTATGCAAACGCACTAGCTGTTAAAAATTTAAGTATAAAAAATACTGATTTGAAATTAACAGTAATCTTATCAGCGCTAACTTTAGCAGGTGTTGAGAATGTTATGATTGATAACTTTAATAGTAAGGGAAATTTGGAAATATACTCCAATGTTAAAGGCGGTTACATTAAAAACAGTAGTTTTTATAATGATGCTAACTTTGCGCTATTTCTTTATCATGTTAGTCAGGAATATGAATTACCAGCTATTGAAAATACTAACCTAACTGTTGGCTCTGGAAGTGTAATTTATAATAATGGAAAAAATGGGACATTGAAATTATCTGGCGGTTCAATTGGGTCCAATGATAATTCTGCTTGGATTCAAAGTGGTGCAGATCCATCTCAAGTAGACATAAAAGGATTAAAATTACAAGATGGGAATCATAGACAATTTCAAGCTGTAATACAATTGGCAGATCGTCAGTTTACTGTTTATGAATTTGAATCTAGCGACTTTCATTCACAGTACACTGGGTCTGTATCACTTCAAAACGAAGCAATATTTGCTAGTGAGTATGGGATATTGCTTGACATGAAGGTGTCTTTTGCAGCCAACAAGGTACAAATCGTATGCAGGAACATTAGCGGAAAGCCTGTAAGTTTCACTGGTGTGTTTAGAGTCGATATAAATGCAATGATTATTAATAATATGTAGCTAACCCGTTATTCTAATCCATCCGGAGAATAGCCCGTCCATTGCCGAATCGAAATCTCGGGCAATGAATTCAAGCTGGACGGGGCGAGGATTCTGGATGCGAAGAGCACGAGGGGCTTGACCGTATCGGGCAATCGCATCGCTAGCGTCAGACGGAAGGCTTCGGGGGCGGACGGCTCGGGCGAGCTTATCCGCTTGCTGGCGTGCAGCGAGGTCTATATTAGCGACAAAGCTACGGGCGCGAGGAGCTTATGCTGCTTAACATGGCGCAGCAAGGCGCGCTCGGGACCGCTGTATGTTCGCCAAATAGCATCTCGACGTCAAGGTCGGAGAAAAACTCTTCAATCCGATAGAGCGGACGCCTGGCGCAAAGTGTGTTTATGATCATCGCTTTAATATGTGTGCCGGGCGATCGCTTCCATTGCGCCACATCCCAAGTCACCATCTGATTCACAATGCGTTCTACGCCAAGCTCATCGAATAGCGCAGCAATTAACTGGCTCGCTCCTGCGTGGACTGGAACAACGGAATCGCTAATCATCGAAAATCCCTCCGCTCATGGACGAATGTCTAGATTGATTCGTCCTGGCGAAGGGAAATACCTGCTGAAAGCACCGACCATAAATACAAAACTTCCATTTTATTCATGCGAAATGTGGGTTATACTTACCGCCATTGGCAGGACTTTTACTTCACCGCGCCAGCCGTCACGCCTTCGGCGATTTGTTTTTGGAAAATAACATATACGACGATAACCGGGATGATGGAGACCAGCAGGCCTGCAAACAGCGGACCCCATTCCGTACGGTACTGCATCTCTGTCTGCATGACTGCAATACCTACGGGAAGCGTATAAAGTTTAGGGTCATTGATGAATACCGTTCCCATAATATATTCATTCCATATATTCAAACCATTCATAATGCCTACGGAAATCATGCCTGACTTGGCAAGAGGCAGCATAACCGAGAAGAATGTTCGCGTATATCCCGCACCGTCGATAGACGCTGCTTCTTCCAATTCCTTAGGCAGCATCTTGAAAAAACTGACGAGCACGAATATTCCAAAGGGCAGAGCGCTGGCAGTGTAGACGATGATCAGACCGGACAGCGTGTTGATCAAGCCCATGTCGTTCAGAAGGAAAAAAAGCGGGATCAAGCCCAAGATCATCGGGATCATCATGGCTGATAAATAAAAGTAATACATCGTCCGACTTGCTTTGAAGGCGAATCTGGCCAATACATAAGCCGTGGTTGCAGCTAGAAAAACGGATAGAAAAATGCTGGAGACCGTAACGATCGTTGAATTTAAGAAGAAGCTGCCAAAACCGTATTTGCTCCAAACGTAAGTAAAGTTAGACCAGAGCAGCGGAAATTCCGGCAACGCCCAAGGTTTGTTTAGCAAAAATTGCGGGTTATCCTTTAAGGCGCCTAGTAATGTCCATACAAGTGGATACAATACCGCAACAGTCCATAAGAGCATGATCAAATTCGTAATGATGCGGGCGAGCGGATTTTGTTTGTTTAAGATCATATTGTCATTTCACTCCTCAAGCCAATTCGGGCGTATCCCTGCGTAGCATACGTTGAAGGATTACGGTAGTCATAAGAGAAAGCGTGAGGATTAATACGCCGATTGCGGCGGCATAACCCATGTGATATTGCCTGAAGCCCATCTGATACAAATAGGAGCCCATAACTTGAGTCGAATTGTCAGGGCCGCCCTCGGTCATAATCCAGACGATAATAAATGAACCGTTCAAGGTAGTCATGACAATATGTAAAATGCTAATTTTCATCTGCTCCCAGATGAGGGGTAGAGTGATAGACCAGAATTGTCTGCCTTGGGAAGCGCCATCCAAATCGGCCGCTTCGTACAGCTCCCCTGGAATGCTTAATATCGCGGCAATTAACAGAATCATATAAAAGCCGATTCCTGCCCAGATCGAAGGCCATAGCAGCGACCACATCGCGAGACTCTCGTTTCCCAACCAGGCAATTTGGACCGGCTCAGCAGTGAATTGCGATAAAAAGGAGTTAAGAAAGCCCAAGTTCGGATTATAGACGTATCTCCACAACACGCCGATTACAACGACAGATATAATGTTCGGAATAAAGAAGAGTGCTCGGTAAAAGCTGCTTCCGCGAATTCTCAAACGCGTGACTGCGATTGCGAAGAAGGTTGCCAACAGCATAATTCCGAATACCTTGCCGACGACAAGGAAATAATCGTTTTTGATTGCAGTCCAAATAATCGGATCGGCAAACAATTCACGGAAATTTTTCAAACCTATGAAATCCATGTTTTTCGAGCTGCCTGACCAATCGAATAAGGAAATATGAATGCCTTTAGCAATGGGATATAGCGTGAATAAGCAAAAAAATATAAAAGTGGGAAGCAGGAAAACCGCAATAAATGCGTTTCGTCTAGTTTGTTGCAACATCGCGTTTACCTTCCTTTATCCTGTCATTGAATCAGACAGCCAATAAGGGGAGAAAGCCATTCGTATTTCAGGCATTCCCTTATTGGCTGTTTGGTATCATTCAGAAAAACTATTTGCGTGCTTTTGCCGCTGCGTCTTCCAGACGTTTCATCCATTCTTCAGGCGTGATTTTACCGACCGTTAAGGCTACAGTAGCATCTTGCTTTACTTTTTCCACATCCGCATTCAATACGGCGACAGGAGCGACGGTGGTTGTGTCGGAATTGAAGAATCCCATCGCATCTTTCACGACGCCGCTAGCTGAAGAGGAGCTCAAATCTGCCTTTACGTTCATAATTGCTCCAGTCAGCTCTGCCCAACGCACTGCATTCGCTTTTGTGAATGCGTATTCCAGGAACGCTTTCGCAGCTTCAGGATTTTTCGCGTCCTTGGCGATGGCGATCGTGTTCGTGTAAGGAATAACGATGCTATTCTGGCCTGCCTCTTGAGCTACTGAAGGAATGAAGCCGAAATCGAAGCCTGCAGGAATATCATTCTTCATTTCGTTTTCCAACCAAAGACCGTTAGGAATGAACGCTGCTTTGTGCTGCAGCCACTGAGCTTGCGAATCCGTATGGTTCAAGGACACGGAGCCCTTGTCAATCAATTGCTTATCGACGAGCTCGACGATTTGGTTCAGCGCTTTCTTGACCGCTTCGCCAGAGAAGCTGCCTTCTTCCAGGTTAGCTTGTTTCAACAAAATAGAGCCGTCGCCGCCGTTAGCAGCTACGATCGCGGAATCGACCAAACCGCCGTTAATGTAGTAAGGATACACGCCCGTATGAATAAGGGGAGATATTCCGGCTGCTTTGATTTTCTCGCTAGTCTCGATAAATTCGCTCCAGTTGGCAGGGGCGGACCAGCCGTTCTCTTGGAACAATGCCTTATCGTAGAAAATACCCCATGAGCCGAATACGAGCGGAAGCGTGAAGTTTTTGCCGTCTTCGTAAGAGGTTGGCTGCGAAATTAGGATGTCCGTCAATTTATCGCCGTCTAAGTTTGTTGCCGTCTTCAAAAATTCGGTTATATCTAGCAGTTGTCCGTCGTCGATCATTTGACGTTCGTTAGATCCTGCACCATCGATGTATACGACATCGGGCGGAGTGCCTTGGATCCAGCGAGGCTTCATTTGATCGTTGATTTTAGGGCCTGCAGATTGCTTAATGTGTAGCTTAGGATTCGCCTTTTGAAAGCCGTTGATTACTTCTAGCCACCATGCGTCTCCATATCCGCCAACGAAGTATTGAATTTCGAAATCTCCGGTCAATCCGACTTTCTCGGAGCTGCTCGAGGTTGCAGGCGGTGATGATTCCCCCGTTTTGCTGTTATTTTTGGTGCCGCAAGCGATTAACGACATCAATAAAATTAAAACCATCCCGTACGCAAACGTTTTTCTCATTCTCACGATTCATGTTCTCCTCTTCAGTCTCTATTGCCGGTTGGATAAGGCTTTATTTCGCGCACAACGCCAAAAAAGGGCATGAGTTGTGTAAGCATAATAACTGCTTACATAACTCATGCCCTTGCGGTTACACGTCATGTTTCCTTACCTATTCGGCTGAAACTAGCATATAGCGTGAAAATAACGATGTCAACAAAAACAATATTTTCTTTACGGAGAATTCGTTTGACAAGCGAATATGCCCCGTCATATTATTACTTTTATAAGGCGTGTTACTAGTTCACTAGGCATGAGCCGAAGATGTTCGACTAATTTTAGTCGTCATTTTCGGCTTTTTATGTTTTTAACCAATAGGAACATTGCGAATCAAAAGGCTCTGTAGAATTTACATTCTTCAGGAGGGATGGGTTTGGCCAAGAGAGGGTTGCTGCAAATTGATCGTGTTGTGGGCAATAACGTCGTTCTGACGTTAGATCCTAGGACGTCGAAGGAATATGTACTGTTCGGCAAAGGCATCGGATTTGCCTCCAAAGGGAGCGAATGGATAAGTATCGAAGATGCCCGAATCGAGAAGCGCTACAGATTGGACGAGGAGCAGCCGATCAAACAGTATCAAGAACTAGTCGAGAACATTGATCCGGAGGTTATCCAAATTTCCGAACAGATTATCGAGAACGTCAAGGAACGGATGGGGACTCCAGTACAGCCCAAAGTGTATTTCGCGCTGCCCAACCATATTCAATTTGCTTTGTACAGATTGAAAAATGGGATGGAGATCAACAATCCGTTCCTTCATGAGACCCAAATGAGTTTTCCATTCGAATATGAGATTGCTTCTAAAGCCGCAATTATGATTAGCGAGCGATTCGGCACTCCCATTCCGGATGACGAAATCGGCTTCCTGGCGCTTCATGTCCATAGCAGTACCGGTACGGCATCGGTTGGACAGCTAGTGAAGATGGCAGGGCTCTTGAATCGGATTGTTGAGCATATTGAACGTAGAAGACAGACGAATCTGCCAAGATCGAGCAGCGAATACGTCAGACTGATTACGCATATTCGGTCAGCGATTGAACGTCTCATGCTCGGGCGCCATGTTAATAATCCATTGGCAACGGAGATTCAGACGCATTATCCCCAATTATTCGATCTTGCAACGGAAATCGCGGAGCTGATTAAAGAAGAATTGGAAATTGAAATCTCCTTAGACGAGATTGGATATATGGCGATGCATTTGCACCGTCTATTTCAGTTACAGTAATCAACAGCAAGAGAGCGAGGGATGCACGATGATCCGGAGATGGTTGGGGCGAAAGCAAAATGCATCCTATGTTGCGGCCTCGGCGCCTGTTAATGGCAGGCTGATTCCGCTCCGCGAAGTGCAAGACGATGCGTTCTCCCGCGGATTCATGGGAAAAGGCGTAGCGATAGATCCATTGGATGGCAAGGTCGCATCGCCTGTCGACGGTAAAGTCATTCATGTCATCGATACGAAGCATGCCGTAGTCATTGAGCACTCCTCCGGCGTGCAGTTTCTTATACATATCGGAATCGATACTGTCGATTTGAAAGGCGAGGGATTCAAAGTGCCGGTAAAGGCCGGCGATGCAATATCCGAAGGGCAAGTCATCATGGAATTCGATCTTTGCAACATTCGTAAGGCAGGTTATCCGACTTATATTCTTGTGATCGCCATCGAAGAGCAGCTTGTCAATGATATCGAATGCGAGTATCGCGAAGTTCGCCTGGCAGAGCCGAATGTATTTCGTGTCGTTCTGAAATAAGTCAGTCGAGCGGAGGAGATTCTAGAATGCTCGCTTTCCTTCAAAAAATAGGGAAATCCCTCATGCTTCCTGTCGCGGTCTTACCGGCGGCGTCGATATTACTCCGGTTCGGCCGAATCGATTACGAACAAGACTTCGGCTTCGGACATTTCGGCGGCTGGTTGAATGCCTATATCGCACCGTTTCTGGACGCAGGCGGCTCTGCGATTTTCGACAATCTCCCGCTCATCTTTGCGATTAGTATTGGGATCGGTATCGGGGGGGATGCGGTTGCAGCGCTTGCCGCCGTTATAGCCTATTTAGTGTTGAATAATGTATTTATCAAAGTTGCTACTGTATTTTCGGGCTGGTCGAATACGGGGACGGAACTAAATATGGGCGTAATGGGAGGTATATTGGCAGGACTTGTCGCCTCATTCTTCTACAAGAAATATTATCAAATTAAGCTTCCGGACTGGCTCGGGTTTTTTTCAGGCAAAAGATTCGTCCCCATTATCACTTCATTCTCCATGGTCATAATTGCGGTTGGCTTGGGTTTAATTTGGGGTCCGGTGCAAAATGCGTTGGAAGCATTCGGTCAATGGGTGATTGACCTCGGAGGCGTTGGCGCGTTCGTCTATTTGACTGGAAACAGGCTGCTAATTCCTTTCGGATTGCATCATGTATTGAACAACATCGCATGGTTTCAAATCGGGACTTATGCGGATGCTTCAGGTCAGGTTTATCAAGGGGATTTAAATCGATTTTTTGCGGGTGACAAAACGGCAGGGTTGTTAATGTCCGGTTTTTTTCCAATCATGATGTTTGCCCTTCCTGCTGCAGCTTTGGCGATTGCGCACACTGCCCGGAAGGAAAAACGAAAGCTCATTTCCTCGATTTTTTTAAGCGCGGCTTTAGCCTCATTTTTGACCGGAATTACGGAGCCTTTAGAGTTCGCGTTCATGTTCGTTGCCCCATTGCTGTACGTTATACATGCTTTTCTAACGGGACTAAGCGGATTTATTGCAGCTGAAATGGGAGTCAGGCACGGTTTTGGCTTCTCGGCAGGATTCATCGATTATGCGATTAATTATCCTTTAGCTACGAAACCTTTGTTAATTATTCCGCTTGGGCTGTTGTTCGCCGTTATTTATTATTTCATGTTCAGAATTATGATCGTTAGATTGAATCTGATGACTCCTGGCAGAGAACCGGAAGACGCCGTGAAAAGCGCGGCGCCCTCGAAAGGGGCGGGGTATCACGATCATGTCGCTTTTGCCACGGTGATTGCGCTTGGCGGAGCATCGAACATTCGCAGTATCGACGCATGTATCACGCGCCTTCGCTTGATCGTATCCGACGAAAGCTTGGTTGATGATATGAAGCTGAAGGAATTGGGAGCGGCAGGTGTTGTTCGGTTAGGGAAGGGCTCGGTTCAGGCGATTTTCGGGATGGATGCCGAGAAGCTGAAGGATAGAATCAAATCAATATTATAGGAGTGCTTTGTTTGAAGAAAACCTACATGGTTAGTAATCCGACGGGAATACATGCGCGCCCTGCGCGCAAAATCGTCGAAGCAGCCATAAAATTTCCTTGCGAAATATTTTTGGAGAAAGACGGCTCCCAATATAATGCCAAAAGCTTGATCAAGATGATGTTGATTAGCGCAAAATCTGGAGATGAGATTACCGTTATAGCGGAAGGGGAACAATCTGAATCCGCCATAGAGGCCATAGGAATTTTGTTAGGCTCCTATCATTAACAAGGAAACGAAATGCGATTCCCGGGAAAAGTCCGGTTACGTCGCTTTCACGCGAGCGAAGAAGTCCGCGATGGCGACTTCAGCGGCGCCGAGCATCGCCGAACGTTCACCGAGATCGGCGAACAATAGCTGAACTTTGCGCAGATGAAAACCGATGGCGCGCTGCACGACGGTTTGCCGCAGCGTCTGCTCCAGCCATGGCTGCGCCTGGCTCATTCGGTTGCCGATGACGACGGCATCGGGGTTAAAGACATTTATGATGTTCGCGATGCCGATGCCCAAGTACTCGCCGATGCCTTCGAACAGTTCAAGCACGTCTTTGCGGCCCTCGCCTGCGGCAGCGAGCAAATCTTCCAGTTCTGCGAAGCCGAGAGGGGCAGCTTGCTCCAGCAGCGCCTGCTCGGACGCATATCGTTCCCAACATCCGCGATTGCCGCACGCGCAGCTTTTGCCGTGAGCTTCGACGGATAGGTGCCCCATTTCCCCGGAAAATCCCGATGTTCCTTTATATAACGTTTTGTGCAAAATGAGCCCCGTCCCGATACCGATGCCGACGCTGACGTATACAAGGTTATCAATGCCCCGTCCCGATCCGTAGTTCCGTTCCCCGAGCGCGCCCATGTTCGCTTCGTTGTCGATCACAACCGGAAGGGAGAACTTGTCCGACAGCATGCGGCGTAATGGAACGTCTCGCCATTTCAAATTCGGGGCAAACAGTATGGAGCCATCGGCATCGACGAGCCCCGGCACGCCAACCCCGATGCCGACGATGCCGAATGCGCTCGATGGGGCCTCCGAAATCAGTGTTTCGATGCAGTTTTCGAGCTTTCGCACGGCATCGGCGACCTCAATATTGGCCAAGTGAACGGAAATGGTGTGTTCCGCCATGACGTTGCCGCGAAGATCGGTAAGCACGCCGCGAATGTAATTAACGCCCAAGTCGATACCGATGGCATACCCGGCCGATGCAATGAAGTCGAGCATGACAGGTTTGCGCCCGCCGCTCGATTCGCCGGAGCCGATCTCTTTAACGAGAGAACCGTTGATCAGATCTTGGACGAGACTGGAGACGGTTGCCTTGTTTAAGCCGGTTTGCTCCGAGATTTGCGCACGAGACAGCGGAGCGCCGCGCAGAATCGATTCAAGTACGATGGCGGTGTTTATTCGTTTAATCAGCGCTTGATCGCCGGTCGGTGTTGTCATGGCAGGGAGGTGCTCCTTTAACGGATCGCTTTTTACCTATCATATCACAAATCGTCAAATCGAAACTTAGTTTATTGAATAGACAAACTAAGTTGCAGCGTGTTATCCTGAGGTCAGCAAATATCCGATAAAGTTTATTAGGAGGCCCTATTCCGATGAGCAAGTTCCCTAACGTTCCGCCCATTCCATTCGAAGGCCGTACTTCCGACAATCCGTTCGCTTTTAAGCACTATAACCCGAAAGAGGTCGTGCTTGGCAAGACGATGGAGGAGCACCTTCGCTTTGCTGTCGCCTATTGGCATACGTTTAACGGCAGCGGCTCCGATCCGTTCGGCGTCGGTACGGCTGTACGAAGCTGGGATGCTTACTCTCCGCTAGATCGTTCAAAAGCGCGAGTCGAAGCGAACTTCGAGCTGCTCGAGAAGCTGAACGTGCCGTTCTACGCATTCCATGACGTCGACATCGCGCCGGAGGGCGCAACGCTAGCCGAAACGAACAAAAATCTCGACGTCATCGTCGCGATGCTGAAGGAATATCAGAAGTCGACCGGCAAAAAGCTGCTGTGGAATACGGTTAACCTGTTCACGAACCCGCGTTACGTCCACGGCGCCAGCACGACGAACAACGCCGAAGTGTTCGCGTACGCGGCAGCTACATTAAAGAAAGGGCTCGAAGTCGGTAAAGAGCTCGGCGCGGAAAACTATGTGTTCTGGGGCGGTCGCGAAGGTTACGAGTCGCTGCTCAATACAGACATGAAGCTCGAGCTCGACAACCTGGCAAGATTTTTGCATATGGCCGTCGACTACGCCAAAGAAATCGGCTTCGACGCGCAGTTCCTGATTGAACCGAAGCCGAAGGAGCCTTCCAAGCACCAATACGACTTCGACGCCGCCACGGCGATCGCATTCCTTCAAACGTATGGACTGAAAGACAAGTTTAAGCTGAACATCGAAGCGAACCACGCCACATTGGCAGGCCACACGTTCGAGCACGAGCTTCATGTTTCGCGCATCAACGGCATGCTCGGCTCCATCGATGCCAACCAAGGCGATCTTCTGCTCGGTTGGGATACGGACGAATTCCCGACAGACCTCGTCTCGACGACGCTTGCGATGTATGAAATTCTCAAGAACGAAGGCGGCATCGGCCGCGGCGGTGTTAACTTCGACGCCAAAGTGCGCCGTTCGTCGTTCGAGGACGAAGATTTGTTTTACGCCCATATCGCTGGCATGGACACGTATGCGCGCGGCTTAAAGGCGGCGGCGAAGCTGATTGAAGAGCGCGTGCTTGACGACCTGATCGCGCACCGTTACCGCAGCTTCTCCGAAGGCATTGGAGCGGATATTGTTTCCGGCAAAGCGACGCTGAAATCGCTCGAAGCGTATGCGCTGCAAGCGAAACCGATCCGTAACGAGTCCGCCCGCCTGGAGCAGTTGAAGGCGAAGCTGAACGATATCATTTACGGCGTATAAAATAACCGCGAATTCGCGAAACAAGGAGCATTCTTCATGAACTACGTCATCGGTATCGATCTCGGCACAAGCGCCGTCAAGGCGCTCTTGGTCGCGCAAGACGGCACGGTTGCGGCGGAAGCGACCAGAGAGTATCCGCTCTACCATGAGCGGACGGGCTGGAGCGAGCAAGACCCCGAAGATTGGGTTGCGGGAACGATAGACGCCGTACGGGAACTCGTCTCCGGAGCCGGCGTCACCCCGGAGCGGATTGAGGGCTTGAGCTTCTCCGGGCAAATGCACGGACTTGTGCTGCTCGATGAGAACAGGAAACCGGTGCGCAGAGCGATTTTATGGAATGACACGCGCACGACCGAGCAATGCCGCGAGATCGAGAGCGCGCTTGGTGACAAATTACTGGCCGTGACTCGTAATCCGGCGCTCGAAGGTTTCACGTTGCCGAAAATGTTATGGGTGAAGCGACACGAGCCGGACACGTACGCAAGAGCGGTATCGTTTCTGCTGCCGAAAGATTACGTACGACTGCGGCTGACAGGAGCGTCCCACATGGACTTGTCCGATGCAGCAGGCACGCTGATGCTTGATGTCGCCAATAAGAGGTGGAGCCCGGACGTCCTTCAGGAATTCGATATTCCTGCGTTGTTCTGCCCAACGCTTGTCGAAGCGGGAGCGTTCGTCGGCACTCTGACTGCGGAAGCTGCGAAGCAAACAGGCCTCGCCGCATCTACGAAAGTATTCGCCGGCGGAGCGGACAACGCTTGCGGAGCCATTGGCGCAGGTGTTTTGTCGCCGGGAACGACTTTGTGCAGCATTGGTACTTCAGGTGTTATCCTTACTTACGAAGCCGATGCATCCGTGGATTATGAAGGCAAAGTGCATTTCTTTAACCACGGTCAGCCGGGGGCGTTCTATGCGATGGGCGTGACGCTTGCGGCAGGATATTCGCTCAGTTGGTTCCGCGACGCGTTCGCGCCGGGTGAATCTTTCGAGTCGCTGCTCGCCGGCATAGACAACATTCCTGCAGGCTCGAACGGCTTGTTATTCACGCCTTACATCGTCGGAGAGCGGACGCCGCACGCAGATGCGCTCATTCGCGGTAGCTTTATCGGCGTAGACGGAAGCCACACACGGGCTCATTTCGCTCGAGCGGTTATGGAGGGCATTACGTTCTCGCTGAACGAATCCATTGCCATTTTCCGCGAAGCCGGCCGTACGATCGATTCGATTGTCTCGATCGGCGGAGGCGCTAAAAATCCGCTATGGTTGCAAATGCAGGCGGACATCTTCGGTGCGAACGTCGTCGCGCTTGAGAACGAGCAAGGGCCAGGTCTTGGCGCCGCAATGCTGGCAGCTGTCGGCTGCGGCTGGTATGCGGATCTTGCCGCTTGCGCCGAACAATTCGTCAAGCGCGCGCGCACCTATGTGCCGAATGAAGCGGTATCCGAGAGATACGCCGCCCTGTTCGAAATTTACCGTCGGGCGTACGGGCAAACGCGCGAACTGAACTATGCGCTGCACGATTTTCGGTGAGAAGCTATGAGACAAGGAGACTATGAATAATGAAAAAAGCGCTGATCGTATGGGGCGGATGGTCTGGTCACCAACCGGAGGAAGTGGCGCATATTTTTCGCGATGTGCTGCAGAAAGAAGGATATGAAGTTGAGGTATCCGATACGTTGCAGGCGTTTGCCGATGCCGAGAAGCTAAAGGCGCTGGATCTGATTATACCGGTCTGGACGATGGACGAAATCGATCAGAAGTTGGTCGATAACGTTTCCGAAGCCGTACAGGGCGGGGTCGGCTTGGCGGGATGCCACGGCGGCATGTGCGATTCGTTCCGCCAAAACGTTGACTGGCAATTCATGACCGGCGGACAGTGGGTCGCTCATCCCGGCAACGACGGCGTTGAGTATACCGTCAATATCCAAAACGGTTCCAGCTCGCTTTTGGCAGATATCGGGGATTTCAACGTAACGAGCGAACAATATTACCTTCATGTAGACCCGGCGGTCGAAGTACTCGCCACGACGCGTTTTCCGCTTGCTCCAGGACCGCACTCGCATAACAAACCAGTCGACATGCCTGTCGTGTGGACCAAACGTTGGGGCGTGGGGAGAGTATTCTATTGCTCGCTTGGACATCAGGCGAATATTATCGAAATGCCGCAAGTGAAAGAGATCATGCGGCGCGGTTTGCTGTGGGCGGCGGATGGTCGGAGCGATATACGCGTTCCATGATTTGTCGCGAGTAGGCAAGCATCATAAGTGTATTGAAGTTAAAATGGCATGGCGCGGAAGTAATTGCCCGCGCCATTTTTGTGTTGTCTGCTTATCGCCGGCTCGGCAATAAGGATAGTGGACTCAGAGTTAAATGAGAATCGATATTCCACCCTTGCGATCAAGTTCACTCACGTTAAAAGGTGCTACAATAAACCCAGCGAATAAATTAAAGAATGAAGGCAGGAGACTGTTGATGGAGCAAGTAAGAATCGGCGTTGTCGGCTTAGGCAACATGGGAACAGGGCATGCAAACTATTTGATCGAAGGTCAAGTGAAAGGTGCTGTTCTGTCGGCCGTGAGCGATGTGCGTCCTGAACGGCTCGCGGATGCGACGGCGGAGTGGGGCGATGGCGTCCGAACGTTCCTTGACGCGGAAGAGATGTTCCGGTCAGGCGCTGTGGACGGAGTCTTATTGTGCACGCCCCATTACGAGCATCCGCGCCAGGCGATCGCCGCATTCACCGCTGGGCTTCATGTACTCGTCGAGAAACCTGCGGGCGTCTATACGAAGCAGGTACGCGAAATGAATGAAGCAGCTGCGGCCAGCGGCAAAGTGTACGGCATTATGTACAACCAAAGAACGAACCCGATCTATGCCAAACTTCGCGAACTGATCGCTTCCGGCGAACTCGGCGAGATCCGTCGGACGAATTGGATTATTACGAATTGGTACCGCTCGCAGGCGTATTACAACTCCGGCGGCTGGCGGGCGACGTGGGCGGGAGAAGGCGGAGGCGTGCTGATCAATCAGGATCCGCATCAGCTCGACTTATGGCAATGGACGACGGGCCTTATGCCGAAGCGCATTCGCGCGTTCTGCCAGTTCGGCAAGCACCGCGATATCGAAGTCGAGAACGACGTAACGGCCTATGTGGAATATGAGAACGGCGCGACGGGCGTGTTCGTGACGTCGACCTATGAGTGCCCGGGGACGAACCGATTTGAAATCAGCGGCGATCGAGGCAAAATTGTTATCGAAAACGATCAAATGACGTTCTGGCGGTTGCGGCAGCTGGAGTCTGAATTTAATGCGACAAACGGTATACCGTTCGCTCAGCCGGAAGCTTGGAAGTTCGACGTGCCTGTGACGAATGGCGGCGCACAGCACCTCGAGATTACGAGAGACTGGACGAATGCCATTCTGACAGGTTCTCCGCTTGTCGCACCAGGCGAAGAAGGAATTAAAGGGTTGACGATCTCCAACGGCATGCTGCTCTCGACGTGGACGGACGACTGGGTCGATCTGCCGATCGACGAGGAACTGTTCTACTCGAAGTTGCAAGAGCGAATTGCTGAGTCCACACGCAAAGGAGAATGAAAATGTCTCGAACGAATGGCATGAATTATGCGCCTCAAGGCAAGCCGAGCCCGGTTGTTGGGCAGGGGGAATTCGTGTTCGCGGCGATGGCGCTCGATCACGGACATATTTACGGGATGTGCAATGGCTTGATAGAAGCGGGAGCGACGTTGAAGTGGGTATATGATCCCGATCCGGTCAAGCTTGAACGGTTCATCAAGACGTATCCGTATGTGACAGCAGCGGCATCCGAAGACGAGATTTGGCAAGACAAGGAAGTGGCGCTTGTTGCCGCTGCGGCCATTCCGAATTTGCGCGGCCCGCTCGGTGTGAAAGCGATGAAGCACGGCAAGCATTATTTTACGGACAAGACGCCTTTCACCGAGCTTGCGCAATTGGAGCAATCACGGGCAGTCGCCAGCGAGACGGGCCGTAAATACTCGGTTTACTACAGCGAACGGCTGCATTCGGAAAGCGCGGTATATGCCGGGCAACTCGTAAAGGACGGCGCCATCGGGCGAGTCGTTCAAGTGCTCGGACTCGGGCCGCACCGCTTAAACGCGCCGGCGCGCCCGGACTGGTTTTTCCGCAAAGAACAATATGGCGGAATTTTGTGCGACATCGGCAGCCATCAAGTCGAACAGTTTCTGTATTACGCGGGATGCAGCGACGCCGAAGTGCTTCACAGTAAAGTCGCCAATTATAACAATCCGCAGTACCCGGAGCTTGAAGATTACGGCGATACGACGCTTGTCGGCGATAACGGGGCGACGAACTATTTTCGCGTCGATTGGATGACTCCGAACGGTCTGTCGACTTGGGGAGACGGAAGAACGGTCATCTTGGGAACGGACGGGTATATCGAGATGCGCAAGTATGTCGACATCGCGAGAGAAGCGAAAGGCGACCAGCTGTACATGGTTAACGGAGAAGGGGAAATCCGGCTCGACCTTGGCGGGAAAGTCGGTTATCCGTTTTTCGGAGAGCTTATTCTCGATTGCCTGAACGGCACGGAAAAGGCGATGTCGCAGGCTCATACGTTCAAGGCGGCGGAACTGTGTCTTCTAGCGCAAGCGAAAGCGGTTCGGTTAAGCGTCTGATCTTTTGTTCGAAAGGAGTGCCAGCAATGAAGTTGTCGGTATTCACCGTTGCGACGCCGGAAATGACGCCGGAACAGTTGGCGGCTGCGGCGAAGCAAGCAGGAATAAGCGGGATTGAGTGGCGGTATACGGAAGTGCCTGCAGGGGTGAGGGGCGACAAGCCGTCCTTCTGGGGCAACAACTTGTGCACGATTAATCCGTCGGGCGGCGAGGCTGAGTTGGTGCGGTTCAAACGGGCAGCCGAAGAGAAGGGACTTGTCTCTCTGAGCGTGACGCCGTATTTGCGCGCAGGAGATATCGAGGCGACGGAACGGGTGCTGCAAGCGGCCTCACGCATCGGCGCCGCTTTTATCCGGGTCGGGGTTCCAGGTTACGACAGGACGAAGTCGTTCGAGCAGTTGTTCCAGCTTGGGCGGACTTACTTGGCCGACGCCGAGAAGCTGTGCCGCAAGTACGGAGTGAAGGGGTTAGTCGAGACGCATCATGGCACGATCGCGGCTTCCGCTTCGGGGGCGCGCAGGCTTGTGGAAGGCTTCGATCCGAACTCTCTTGGCGTACTGTACGATCCGGGCAATCTCGCGCACGAAGGCTTCGAGAATTACCGGCTGGGATTGGAGATTCTTGGCCCGTACTTGGCGCACGTTCATGTAAAGAACGCCGCATGGCGGCCTGCAGAGCGCGCGGCCGACGGCAGCCTCGGCTGGCGAAGCGAGTGGGCGCCGATGAAGGACGGAGTCGTTCCGTGGAGGCAAGTAATCGCCGATCTCTCGGCAGTCGGTTACGATGGGTACATCGGCATCGAAGATTTCAGCCAGCAATTCACGAATTCCTCGGACATGCTGCAGCACTTCGCGGACTACATCGGGGGCTTGGTCGCCGAAACGCCCTCGTCTGTCGACGATGTTTGAGTTTACGTACCGGTCGGAAGGCCATTACGACGGAGAATTCCACTCGCATACCTTTTACGAGCTGTACTATTTTCACGAGGGTAAGTGTAACTATTTGATCGGGGATCAGATATACAATCTTTCTCCGGGAGACTTGATCCTCATGTACGGCATGACGCTTCACCGTCCGAAAGTTGATCCATCGGCGCCTTATATCCGCACGATTATCCATTTCGATCCGGCGATGTTGAGGCCTTACTCGGACGTGCCTAACGGCATTCCTATTCTGCAGCCGTATGAGAGATTTCGGAATTATCGGCTAAGCTTGCGCGGCGGAGACAAGGAGGAATTCGAAAACCTGTTGCTGACGATGCGCAAGCACCAGGAGCGGGGGACGCCGGTCGGAGACGGCCGGTTGATGCTCGCGTTCGTCGACGCCCTTCACTTCATCTACGAGAAATGTCTGGAACCGCTGAACGAGAAGAGAGAGTTTCCATCGGACAAGGAACGGGCGGTGCAAGACGTCATTGCGCTGCTGGAGCATCGTTATACGGACGAGGAACTGAACATGGAGCGGTTGCAGAAGGAGCTGCATCTGAGCAAGTCCTACTTGGCGAAAATTTTCAAGGAAGTGACTGGCGTTACGATTTTCGACTATGTGTACCGGAAGCGGGTGAATGAAGCAAAGGTGCTGTTCCTGCTTCATCCGGATATTTCAGTCACGGAAGTGTCGTTTCGGCTCGGGTTTAAGCATCTGGCGCATTTCAGTCGATTGTTCAAGCAACAGGCCGGTGAAACGCCGGAAAAATACAAGAAGCGACTCGCGGATCGGCGGTCGTCGGACGGAAAGGAGAACCGACTGTGAATTTATTCGATTTGACAGGCAAGACTGCGGTCGTCATCGGCGGATCGTCTACGCTTGGAGGAGCGCTTGCGGAAGCGTTGGCCGCTTACGGCACGCAAGTCGCGTTGACGGGACGGGCGGCGAGTAACGCCGAGCCTGTCAAGCAGCGGATCGAGCAAGCAGGCGGCGAAGCGCGTACGTTTGCGGTTGAAGCGACGTCGGCTGAAGACTTGAAGCAGTTGCTGCAAGATGTCGTAGACTGGACGGGCGGCGTCGATATATTGCTGAATTGCCCTGGAGTCAATAGTGCAACTCCGTTCTTCGATATAACCGAGGAAGAATGGGATCGTATTATGAACGTGAATGCCAAAAGCGTCATGCTCGCCTGCCAGACTTTCGGAGAGTATATGGTGTCTCGCGGAGCGGGAGGCAGCATTATCAATCTGTCTTCGGTGTCGTCGGGGCCGCCGCTCTCCCGCGTGTTCGCGTATTCGGCTTCGAAAGCGGCCGTAAACAGCATGACGCAATTTCTCGCCAGGGAATTCGCGCCAGCGCGCGTTAGAGTGAATGCCATCATTCCGGGATTTTTTCCGGCAGTGCAGAATCGGTCGATTCTATCTCCGGAGCGGACGGCTTCCATACTGGGGCATACCCCACTAGGGCGCTTCGGAGAACCGTCCGAATTGCAAGGAGCGGTTGTTTACTTGGCTTCGGACAGGGCGTCCGGTTTCGTGACGGGATCGTTGCTGAGAGTGGACGGCGGCTTCGGCGCCATGACAATTTGAGAGGAAGTTCAAAAAATTCGACTTTGATCACGAAGCGAGACAGGGGGGGGTTCGTATGTATATGACTTTCCGCTGGTATGGGGAGTCCGATCCGGTGAAGTTATGGCAAATTCGGCAAATTCCTGGCGTACGGGGCATCGTTAGCGCGATCTACGACATTCCGGTCGGCGAAGAATGGCCTATAGCGAAAATCGAAGAGCTGAAAGAGACGATCGAAGAGGCGGGCCTCGAGCTTAGCGTGATCGAGAGTGTTCCGGTTCACGAGGACATCAAGCTCGGTTTGCCGACACGGGATGTCTACATTGACAATTACGCTAAGACGCTGCGCAATCTCGCGCAAGCCGGAGTCCGTATCGTCTGCTACAATTTCATGCCGGTGTTTGACTGGACGCGCTCGCAGCTCGATTACGTGCTGGAAGATGGTTCGAATGCGTTAATTTATGAAGAAGAAGTCGTTCAACGGATGAATCCGCTCAGCGGCGAGCTGCAGCTTCCCGGCTGGGACAGCAGCTACCGGAAGGAAGATTTACGCAGGCTGTTCGATCAGTATGCAGAAGTGAATGCGGAGAAGCTGTGGGACAATCTTGGTTACTTCGTTCGCCGCATTATGCCGGTTGCCGAAGAGGTCGGAGTGCGAATGGCGATCCATCCGGACGACCCGCCTTGGCCGATCTTCGGTTTGCCGCGGATCATCACGGACGGCGAAGCGCTTGATCGCTTCCTGCGACTGTACGACAGTCCGGCGAACGGACTTTGTCTCTGCAGCGGATCGCTCGGGGCCAATCCGGACAACGACATGGCGACGCTGGCCAGACGATTCGGGGCTGAAGGACGGATCAACTTCGTTCATGCGCGTAACGTCAAACATACGGCAGAGAAATCGTTCCAAGAGTCGGCGCATTTATCGTCGGCGGGATCGATCGACATGGCCGAGTTCATCCGCGCGCTTCGCGACGTCAACTTCGACGGCCCGTGTCGGCCGGATCACGGCCGCATGATATGGGGGGAGACGGGCAAACCCGGCTACGGCCTGTACGACAGGGCGCTTGGGGCGGTGTATTTGAACGGATTGTGGGAAGCTTACACGAAAATGATGAAGTGAAGGAAATCAATTTTTCGATGTTAAGCTATCCATATAGTCGATATCCCGTTCGCTCAGGAAACCTTACCGCAGTAAGGGGAGGGGGATCTCCTTTGCCCGAAATCCCGCTCGCTCAGGTTGTTCATCGTTGTTGGATAGGCAGCAGTTAGCGGAAGAGGCTGTCCGGGATAAAAAGGACGGGGCTGCCTTCCTGAGTGAAAGGGATTTTGGCAAAAGGGGATGTAGGGCATATATGTGATTCCATAGCCGGACTAGATCCGATCCTACAGCTTTTTTGGCCATGCGGCAAAGTTTTTCCATCCGATGCTCCTCACGGTGGATCATGAAGTCGGACATCAAATGACGGTGTATATGGTGAATGACACGCTAAGCGCACTGGATGACATAGTGAGCATTGAGATATGCGACTTCTCGGGAAATGTTTTATATGAAGCAAAATGTCCAGTTCGGGTGGAAGCCAACAGCGTCATGCAAATAACGGAAATTTCTGAAGAAGCGTTGAATGGACGTCCTGCCAATGAGGTGGTTCTGCATGTTCATTCTGAGTCGGCCTATTCCCGCGCGCCAACCTGCAAGTCGAGGTCGATAAGGACAACGTCCGAAATCCAATGCAGCGATAACTTCTTCGATATGATGCCCAACACGACAATAAGGATTAAAGTCAAACATCTTTCCGGTCACGCGATTCCATTTGAGTCACTTCGCGTTTCGACGGTATAAGATCATTGCGGGAAAGTAAAAAGCCGTCTGCACTCCCATTCGGGAAGCAGGCGGCTTCTTCTCCATGGCTAAAATTCGTTATTGGCTAAAGTCGGAAGTAGTTTTTCGCGTTATGGTAGCAGATGTTTTCCACCATGCCCCCGAGTAGCTCCAAATCTTCAGGTGCTTCGCCCTTGACGACCCATCCGCCGATCATATCGCACAGAATTCGGCGGAAATATTCATGGCGCGGGTACGAAAGGAAGCTGCGGGAATCCGTCAGCATGCCGACGAAGCGGGAAAGCAGGCCGAGGTTCGCGAGCGTATCGAGCTGTTCGAGCATCCCGTTTTTCGTATCGTTAAACCACCAGGCCGAGCCGAGTTGGATTTTCCCTGGCGTGTTGCCATCCTGGAAGCTTCCCATTAGCGAGCCGAGCACGATATAATCATTCGGATTCAGCGAGTACAGAATCGTCTGCGGCAGCGAGCCGCCAGAGTCGATGGCATCGAGTAGCTTCATGAGCGGGTAGGCGAGCAGTCCATCGTACACCGAATCGAAGCCCGTATCCGGGCCAAGGGCGGAAAATTTCCGACTGTTGTTGTTGCGGGAAGCGTGGATGTGTAGCTGCATTGTCCATCCGAGTTCGGCGTACTTCCGGCCGAGATGCACAAGCGTCAGTGTTTTATATTTGCTTTCTTCTTCCTCTGTCAGCGTCAATCCTTCGATTGCCCGGGTGAAGATCGCCGATACCTCTTCTAAGCTCGTCTCTGCATAGGAAACGCGGTCAAGCGCATGATCGGACACGATGCAGCCAGCTTGCTCGAAGAATTCGATTCGATCGTCCAATGCCTCAAGGAAATCCGCGTACTGCCCGATTTTCCGACCGGATACCTCTTCAAGCTTCCGAACCCACGGCAGGAAAGTCGGACGTCTGATTTCCAAACCTTTGTCTGGACGGAATGATGGCAATACGACACATTCGAAGTCGTCGAGCTTGCGAATGCCCACGTGGTACTCCAGTGAATCGGTCGGATCATCCGTCGTGCAGATCGCCTCGACCCCCTGCTCGCGAATCAATTGCCTGACGGAGAAACGATCGGAAGCGAGCATCGCGTTTGCTTTCTCCCAGATGATCGGCCCATTTTTCTCATTAATCAGTTCCTCGATGCCGAAATGACGACGAAGCTCCAAATGAGACCAATGATACAGCGGATTGCCTAGCGTATGCGGCACCGTCTTGACCCATGCCGCGAACCGCTCTTCATCGCCGACGCCCGGCTCGCCCGTCACAAGCGATTCCGCGATACCGTTCGCCCGCATCGCCCGCCACTTGTAATGGTCGCCGTAAAGCCAAATTTCCGTCAAATTCGCGAACCGTTTGTCCTCGAAAATCTCTTGCGGATTCAAATGGCAGTGGTAGTCGATAATCGGCTGTTTCGCCGCGTAGTCGTGATAAAGCCGTTCCGCTACGCGGCTGTTCAGCATAAAGTTGTCGTCCATGAACGATTTCATTCGGCGTGGCTCCTTCCCACTCTGACTATATCATCGTCGGAGCCCTATCGCTTGACTGTCGGGATACGCATTTACTGTTATTTTTAATCACAGGTCTACCAGATTCTATGCCCTTTAGCCTAGGCCACCGTATTGCTAATGATTTTCACAAATCCATTAATAAAGGCAGTATCCACCGCTTTCATAATTTCAGCTTTCGCGTCCAGGCTGGAGACATACCATTGATTTTCGGACACGTCATGAATCAACACGTCCGGATAATCCGGCAGAGTATCTACATCAGACGGGCCAGTTAAAGAATAGAGATCAAAACGTTTTATGCTCTTCCCCTTTTTGTCCAGAAAATCGAACTGTGAACCCTTGTAGTACGAACCTGGAGTGCCGTAGTTCGCGCGCCAAGAGTAGTCAGCGGGGGCTTCGGTTTTTTCTCCTCTGTTTTCTGTAAACAATCGATAGATCGCTTCTTTATAGGCGTTCCCATTGATATGTTGTACAACACCACCCATGGTCATATGGTACTCTTGCTGCAATGCGCCAATCGTTACGCCGTCGATGACCAGCGGCGAGGTAGTGACGGATACGGTAGATTTGCTGTAATCGACCGTGCAGCCGAACGTCTCCGAAATAAAACGAATGGGAACGAACATGCGATCATTTTTAATGTAAGGCGCTGCATCCAGTTGGATTGTTTTGCCGTTTTTCGCAGCCGATTTGCTGTTTGGCTTGAGTGTAACTTTTATATCGTTTTTGGTTAACGTTACTTCCGATTTGAACCACTCGACCTTGGCGCCCAAATTTTCGCTGATCGTACGCAGGGGAACCATTATCCGACTGTTTTTAGTTTCGGGTTTGGCATCGGACACGACGGCGACTCCGTCAATCTTGATTTGACCGCTTGCTGCGTAAGTGGGCGACGCCGCTACGACCAGCATGGATGATAGAACGACACAGGCTAGAAACTTCTTCATTTTGCATATCCTCCCCAAACAATGTAAATTCTGTACATCATTAGACGTTGGGGGATGAGAATTGTTTCGCTAAAAAAATTAACTGAAAATATAGAAAAATAGATTGACGTCCGTTGTCGGACATTCTATAATCAAACCAGATCGAAGAAGTACAAACTTTAAGCATTCGAGATGAACGGCCGGATTTCCTTTATGTCTGGCAGAAGGAAGGAATAGCAATGAACCCCCTTAACGAGATCATGTCTACGGAAGAGGCATCCAGATTGTGGGGCGTCCATCAGGATCACGTGAAGAGGTTGTGCCGGGAAGGGAAAGTCAAATGCCGGAAGTTCGGCAAGACGTACATCCTTCAGAAGAGCCAACCGAAACCGGGTCCGAAACAAGCGGCAATGTAAGATTACAAGACAACGAGAAGGGATTCGCTTAGATGGTCTACGATGGCATTATCATCGGATTGATCGTCGGTTGGATTCGCGCCGGATGGCGCAATGGTCTAATCGCGATCTCGCAAGTCCGCATTCGAGGCGGCTGGATATTTCCGTTGCTGCTTCTCGCCCAACTCGGTCTCTACTCTTTGCATGACCGCATTTCGTTCGTTGAAGAGTACAACGGCTACATGTTTATGGTCGTTTACGTCGCAGGCTTGTACATGCTGTGGCTTAATCGGAGGGAGAAAGGGTTCTGGTGGATTTTCGCCGGAGTCGCTCTCAATTTCGTCGTCATGATCACTAACGGCGGCAAAATGCCGGTATCGTTGGATGCAATCGCTGTCATTGATCCGAGCGCGGCTGGTTCGCTAAGCGATGAGATGATTTCGACGAAACATGAAGTGCTCACGAGTGACACGCTGCTTCCTTTTTTGGGAGATATCATTCCGTTGACGCTGCCTTACCCGAGAAATTTGGTCATTAGCATTGGCGACGTCGTCATGAATTTCGGTATTTTTATCTACTTACAACACACGTTGCTGGCAAGCAAACACAAACAAGAGCTTCCTTTGTCTCGACAAAATAACATATCTAATTAAAACGAAGAGGAGATTGATCTCGCATGAAAAAACTCGAAGGTATCAAAGTTTCCCGTATTCTTATCAACGTTGCTATCGTAGCTTCCGTCGTTGTAGCTCTTACTTCCGGATACAAAATCGGTTAATCAACTTATCTTACATAAGAGAGGAAAATGATAAATGAAAAAACTCGAAGGAATCAAAGTTTCTCGTATTCTTATCAACGTTGCTATCGTAGCTTCCGTTGTCGTCGCTCTGACATCCGGCTATAAAATTGGATAAGCGTAACATCCAAGGGAAACAGTGAAGCTGTTTCCCTTAAAACTTTTAAGGGGCAGCGGAAAGGTTGGAAGGGAACATGAAAGGCACTCTAAGATTTATCTCGCTTTTTCGTCAACCTCGGAATGCCTATGTATTAATTATTAGTTTACTAGGAACTTTGTTGTATGTGACCTATTTTAACTCGATTTTTCAACCGTATTCCTTATCCCAGTGGGTCACCATATATTCGATGATCGCAGCGGTATTGATTTTAGAACATTTTACATTTCAACTCCCTCCTGAAGGCAACCGTCAGTCTATGGATTCTTCCATTTACTTGGCTGCTCTTTTTGTGTTTGGGGTCGGTTTATCAATGTTTATCCTAGTGGTTAGCTGTTTGATTTCTCTTTTGTATAATCGCACGATAGCATGGTGGAAACATACGCTTAATTTCTCGATTTACACGTTTATGATTGCCGGTGCGAGTATAGCGTTCAAATTATTCGGAGGCGCTACCGGGGAGTTCGATATTCACAATCTTTTTGCTTATTCCACGGCTCTTGCCGTTTATTTCACTTTGAACGTATTGTTCGTCGGCATCTACTATTATTTGATGTACAAAGGGACTTTGTACGATTTTGTGAAAAATATTTTGCAAGACACAATTTTCGCATATATGGGAACATTGTTGCTGTCGATCGTGTTGGTTCTTCTGATTAATGGGAGCCAATCGTTCGGTCTGTTCTTGTTCCTTGCCATAGGAATGTTATTGTCGCATGCTTTCCGTCAATTGTTCCGGATGTATAACGCCATGAGCGAGAAGGCGAATTTGGACCAAAGGACGGGATTATTCAGCCATAGCTACTTCGAAGAGAAGCTTGACGAATATATGGCACACGCCAAAGAGAAGGAAACTGCCCTGTCTCTCGTCATGCTGGACGTAGACGATTTCAAGAAGTACAATGACGAATTCGGCCATCCGCAAGGAGATCGGCTGCTCGGTTTTATCGGAAGCCTGATCAAGGAAGCATGCGAGCCTAAAGGGATGTTTGCGGCCCGTTATGGCGGCGAGGAATTCGCGATTATTATGCCGGGAGTCGCCAGCGCTGAAGCTAAATTGTTCATGGATGCTCTCCGGAAAAAGACGAACGACACTCCGTTTGAAGGGGTGGATATTTTCCCGCATGGCTGCGTTTCCTTCTCTGCGGGCGTTATAGAAATTCGTCAGGAAAGCTATGATAAATCCCAATGGATCGACTGGGCGGATCGCGCGCTTTACATGGCCAAATCGAAAGGGAAAAATACGGTAGTATTATTCGGCGACGAGGAACACTTGCCGAGAAGTCTTGAACAGGATATCAACGAGCTGGAGCAGCATGTTCGGATCTTTTTGTCGAAAGACGTGTACACATACAAACACACGAAGCGTGTATTCTCCTATGCAGTGGACATGGCCGATATCCTCGGCTTAAACGAAGAAGACAGACGACTGCTTGTGCTGGGGGCGCTCGCCCATGATGTTGGCAAGCTGGAAATTCCTCGCGATATTTTAAACAAAAAAACAAGACTGACGCAGGAAGAATGGGAGATCGTAAAAAAACACGTATTATGGGGCAAAGAGTTCATGCTCGTCTCCGAGAAGTTCAAAGATTTGGGGCCGCTTGTTGAACTTCACCATGAGCGCTATGATGGCACGGGCTATCCGCAAGGGCTTAAAGGGTCGGCGATTCCTCGTCTGGCGAGATTGTTGTGTGTGATCGATTCGTTCGACGCGATGACAACGGAGCGCCCGTATCAAAAAACAAAATCGTATCGTGAGGCGATCGAGGAGTTGCGCGCTTGTAGAGGTTCTCAGTTCGATCCGACACTTACGGATTACTTCATCGGTTATATCGAAAGCAAACTCGTCCATCTCGATTCGGTGAGATTGGCTGACAGTGAAGCTGCTGCGGGCATTTCTAAAGGTTGATTGCGTGTCATATTTTTCCTGTTGCATTCAAGTCCGACTCTATGGTAAATTGTAATTCCTGTCGCGGAATGCGATGTCGAAAATCTTCGAAATAAGTCGAACAACGTCGGATTTGGAAGAAATTGAGGGTTGCAAGCCAGGCGGGAATGCGATAAGATGTAATTCCACTTCGAAAACGGAGTGGACAAGCAAGAAAAAAGATTAAAAAATTGTACTTTGAAAACTGAACATTGAGCGTAAGAAACAAAAGTAAGACCAGCAGTGAATGAGCCTCAAAAGGCTCTGTAATAAAGAAGCTTCGGCTTCAACTATTATGGAGAGTTTGATCCTGGCTCAGGACGAACGCTGGCGGCGTGCCTAATACATGCAAGTCGAGCGGACTTTGTTTGAGAGCTTGCTCTCGAACTTGGTTAGCGGCGGACGGGTGAGTAACACGTAGGCAACCTGCCCTTCAGATCGGGATAACATTCGGAAACGAATGCTAAGACCGGATACATCGCTTGGTTGCATGACCGAGCGAGGAAACACGGTGCAAGCTGTGGCTGAGGGAT
>NZ_JBHSMI010000041.1:0-922 GCF_042655525.1 Cohnella soli | reverse complement strand
TAAAGGAGCCATTCCTGTAATGAATGAATTCGAGGTTTGAATGAAAAAAGCACCTTCTGTATACTGGGGAACGTTCCGACCAAAGAACAAATCCCAGCGCAGGAGGCACTCTACAATGAAGTATAAACAGGCAAGGAAACAGAATCAACGCATTCTACAAATTACCGAATCAACGCTCGTGGTTGGAGCAGACATTGCGAAGAAAACGCATGTTGCCCGTGCCGTCGATTTCCGCGGAATCGAGCTCGGCAAAGACTGTGTGTTCGACAATCATCATCTAGGCTTATCGAAGCTGGTAAAGTGGATGAAAGAGCTCCAGCAGCGTCATCACAAGACAGAAATCGTCTTGGGGATTGAGCCAACCGGGCACTACTGGTTTCCATTGGCTGAATTTCTGAATCGCGAGCATGTGAAGGTCGTTGTTGTAAACCCGCATCACGTAAGCAAAAGCAAGGAACTAGAGGACAACTCTCCGACGAAGAACGATTACAAGGATGCCAAGGTTATCGCCGATCTGGTGCGAGGCGGGAAGTATAGCGAGCCGAAATTGCCGGTGAGTGTCTACGCAGATCTTCGCATCCTGATGAATCTTCGTGAGAAGGTCATGGTGAACTTCGGTCAAGTACAGCGCCGAATACAGAATTGGTTAGACCGTTTCTTTCCGGAGTATGGCGAGGTGTTTAAGGACTGGGAGGGCAAGGCTTCGCTGATTACGTTAAGCGAATTTCCGACTCCGAGCGAGATTGTGGGACTAGGAGCCAGCGCAATCGTGCGCCGTTGGAAGGAAGACGTGAAGCGCGCTGTCGGTCCCAAACGAGCAACGCAGTTGCTCGAAGCTGCGAGAACCTCCATCGGGCTGACGCAAGGCCTGTCAGCGGCGAAAATCGAGCTACGAACGCTATTGGAGCAGTACGAGATGTTC
>NZ_JBHSMI010000040.1:0-796 GCF_042655525.1 Cohnella soli | reverse complement strand
ATAACGTTCATGTGTTCACGACGTCCCACCACCTTAAGGCTCCGTCAGGAGCCGGCCGCGATGCGGTTAGGTGGTGCGGATGTGTCCGGCTGAATATGCTTCCCTGCTACTGCCAATTGCATCTTCGATCCCACATCTAACTTCTGTCCGGACCGAGGGGCGAATGCCCCGAAGCGTGAACATTGTGTTATATGAAGTACGAGCCTTCTTGAATTAACTTTCACTTAAATATCTTTTCAATATTCTTTTGTTCATATGCCTTCATTCGTTCGATGATTTCCGATCCAGAGAGATGTACAATTTCATGATGATCTTCACAAATAAGCCATTGATATTTCTTAGAAACCAAGAAATATTCATTTAATTGATATAACTCAGGAATTACTTGATTAAAAATCGTATTTCTTGCGCCCTCATAAACCCACATCTTGTCATATACGTCTTCTACAATAAAATAGACATACTCATCTTTTATATTGTCTTTAATATGTTTATAGGGCGAGTCGACAAACCTCACGGAATAACGAGGCTCTTTGAGTCTATTCCATCCCCAGTGTAATCCATGGGTATAATGAGTCTTAACTAAAAAACGCTCTTCAATATTATCTAAAATATCTCTCCATTGGTCTTTCCTAACTTCGAAAAACTTTTCCCTGTTAATTTGGTGTTTCTTTATTAATTCTTCAATTTCTAGTCGAACAGATAAAGAGTTCATCTTAATCTCCTTCAAATGATCTCTTGATTAATTGATTTGCTCGTATTTCATATAACGTAAATGTGTTCACGACGTCCCACC
>NZ_JBHSMI010000039.1:0-1116 GCF_042655525.1 Cohnella soli | reverse complement strand
ATTCATGATATTTAATCTCTTCAGATCTTGCTTGAATAAAATTATTCATTGGTCACCTGGCTTAAAGTTTTTTACGCACTTGGGTGGTTTCAGCTAACGTTCATGTGTTCACGACGTCCCACCGACTTAAGGCGACGAAGTCGCCGGGCGCGACGCGCTTAGTCGGTGCGGATGTGTCCGGCTGAATCCTCTTCCCTGCTACTGCCAATTACTTCTTCGAACCTTCATCTAACTCCTGCCGGACCGAGGGGTGAATGCCCCGAAGCGTGAACATGGTGTTATCAGATGTCGGCATCTTCATTGGAAAGTCTCACAATTTAATTAGTGTATTTACTTTTGTTGAAAAGCTATTCCAGTCGCTACTATATCCAATATTCATTCCCCACCCAACTGACTTTAACTTTTCTCCTAAATGAATCAATTCATTAATGCTATTTTGGTCAAGCTTTGTGTTTGGAAATCCTGAATAGATTGGAAATTTTGATATGAAATTATGAAGCTTCCATAAGTCATTTTCTTGTGACTTTGACATTATCCCCATATCATTTCCTGTAATCATTAAGTAATTTATGCTTTCTCTTACATCTTCAATCTTCTCAATTACTGTATTCTCTTCTTTCCAATTATTCTTTATTTGATAATCAATCGAACTTCCTAATTGGACCAATTCGTTTTGTAACTCAAAGCATAGGTTGGAATATGAGCTTTTTAAGTGGTTTGTCTTCAAAACAAAATAAGTAACCATGATTACATTAATCATAATAGAAAGAAGGAATATAATCTTAAACCGTTTCATTTTGTCTCCTTTGTTTTTAGTCTTTATGCCGATTTCTGATAACGTTAATGTGTTCACGACGTCCCACCACCTTAAGCCCGAAGGGCGGCCGCGATGCGGTTAGGTGGTGCGGATGTGTCCGGCTGAAGTCGCTTCTCTGCTACTGCCAATTGCATCTTCGAATCCACATCTAACTTCTGCCGGACCGAGGGCCGAATGGCCCGAAGCGTGAACATGGTGTTATCTGATGCCGGTGCCTTCTTGAGTTACTTACAAATACTTATTCTCTTATTCAAACATTTAATTAAAAAACGGTTGCGATTAGGCAACCGTGTTCTTTT
>NZ_JBHSMI010000038.1:0-1270 GCF_042655525.1 Cohnella soli | reverse complement strand
TTGATCTTGCCCCGAATAGATGGACACAGAGAAACCCTCTATAATAAAAGGTGGAGGGAATTTCTATGGGGCAACGGAAGAAGTTTGACAAAGCATTTAAGGAGCAAGTCGTGCTGCGTATTCTCGCAAATGAATCAACTATTGTCGAGTCCGCCAAGGAGTTAGATGTTCACTACACGACGGTCCGAGACTGGGTAAGGTACTATAAACGGGATGGAGCTAATGCATTTCCTGGCAGTGGTAACTTGACGCCAGAAGAGGATGAAATGCGAAAGTTACGAAAGCAATTAGCTGACCTGAAGGAAGAGAATGAAATCCTAAAAAAGGCGGCGGCCTACTTCGCGAAAAATCTGAAGTAATTAAGTTCAAGTTTATCTACGAACACCGCTTCGAATTTCAGATTGCGAAGATGTGCCAGGCCTTGAATGTCTCTAGAAGCGGCTACTATGCCTATGTGAATCGGCCTGAGAGTAAACGTAGCCAAGAGAACCGTGAGCTGCTCAAAACGATTAAGGCCATCCATGAGTCCAGTCGGAGAGCTTACGGATCTCCGCAAATCACAAACAACCTACCACCCGATCAGAAAGCAAGTCGTGGCCGTGTCGCACGGCTCATGCAAAAGAATGGGATTCGGTCTAAAGTCGTCAAGAAGTATAAAGCGACAACCAACTCTGCTCACGATCTGCCGGTAGCTGAGAACCTACTCAACCAAGATTTTTCTGTAAGCAAACCCAATGAGAAATGGCTATCGGATATCACGTACATTCAAACCGCCGAAGGCTGGCTTTATCTCGCAGGTGTGATGGATCTGTACGGACGAAGACTCATAGGCTGGGCTATGGACAGTCGGATGAAAACTGAGTTGATCTCCGCCGCCTTAAAGCAGGCGATAGGCCGTGCAGGTTATCCAAAAGGAGTTATCATACATTCTGACCGTGGTGTTCAATATGCGAGCAAGGACTACCAGAAGCTGCTGGCTAAACACGAGTTCATCTGCAGTATGAGCCGAAAAGGCAATTGCCATGATAATTCTCCGATGGAATCCTTTTGGGGAAAACTGAAAATGGAATGGCTCAATGACTACACCTTTAAGAGTCGGAATGAGGCTAAGAAGGCCGTATTTGAATACATCGAGTTGTTTTACAATCGACGGAGAACGCATTCGGCAAATCAATATGTCCCGCCATTTAAGGTTAAATCTCCTGAATGACGTTAGGATAATGGATTTTCGAGGGTCATTCTTTGTGTCTACTCTTTCGATGCAAGGTCA
>NZ_JBHSMI010000037.1:0-1666 GCF_042655525.1 Cohnella soli | reverse complement strand
TTCTACAGACGGCTTTTAAATTCTCTTCATCGAGTCATCTGAACAAATCTGTTCTTCGCGGGAATTTCACTTAACGTAAATGTGTTCACGACGTCCCACCGACTTAAGGCGACGAAGTCGCCGGGCGCGATGCGCTTAGTCGGTGCGGATGTGTCCGGCTGATTCCACTTCCCTGCTGCTGTCAATTACTTCTTCGAATCTCATCTAACTCCTGCCGGACCGAGGGCCAAATGGCCCGAAGCGTGAACATGGTGTTATAAGATGTTGGCGCCTTCATGAGTAACTCACAAAAGCACTTTACAAATTGAACGTATCTTTAATAAGTTTTGCGACTTCAACTGCACTTAAATTGGCACTATTAATTCTTAAATAGTTCTCTCTTTTTATTTCTCCTTCATAGGAGTTCAGTCTATGTTTTTCCATCGTGTTAATTAAGTCCTTTTCAGACTGTTCTATATTTCTTTTTGTTGGTTTTTGGTCAAGTCTATACGGTGTTAGATTTCGTTTAATTCTTTCTTCAATATTCGCCTCTAATTCAACAAAATAAATTTGAGCACCTTTTGATTCAAAAATATCACAGGTTTGTTTAACATATTCCCAATCTCCCTGAAGATCAAATCCCCATACATAAGTAAAAATAAGCCCATACTGATTGCTATTGGAAAAGGATTCGAAGAATTCTCTTCTTACGATATTTGCTAACCTCCATGTTTCACTACCGAAACCAAAGAAGGGATGAAATAATTCAATTGACATGTGATTGTGAAATAATTTTAAATCCGTTATTTTAGTTAGTTCATGACCAACCGTCATCTTGCCAACGGCCTGGGGTCCAAATAATAAAACGAATTTGATCGTAATCACTCCTGCTCTTAAGTTATTGCGCCAATTTCTTATAACGTTCATGTGTTCACGACGTCCCACCGACTTAAGGCGACGAAGTCGCCGGGCGCGACGCGCTTAGTCGGTGCGGATGTGTCCGGCTGATTCTGCTTCCCTGCTTCTGCCAATTGCATCTCCGAATCCACATCTAACTTCTGCCGGACCGAGGGCCGAATGGCCCGAAGCGTGAACATGGTGTTATCTGATGCCGGTGCCTTCTTGAGTTACTTACAAATACTTATTCTCTTATTCAAACATTTAATTAAAAAACGGTTGCGATTAGGCAACCGTGTTCTTTTTGAAATGTTCACCAATGTACTTGGAGCTTATTTTTACTTGGATCATAAAAATGAAAATAATAATGACCATCTTCTTCTACCATTTCATCTACTTCAACATTCTGATCAATTAATTCCTGACGGAATTTATGAATTTCTTGGCAAGTAAAGCCAACAGAAAATTCTGGTTTTCCGTCTATTATTAAGTGGCCTCTCGAATTTGTATCCGCCTTAACTAAAACAAGTAATGGCCCTTCTTTCAATTCAAATACAGCTAAATCTTTATTCTGTCTTCTAAGGTGAAATCCTAAACATTCTGTGTACCATCTTACTGACTCTTCTAAGCTTATTACTGGTATACGGAAATAATGGATTTCCCCAATTAATGACATTTTTGTTGTCTCCTTAAAAGAATCAGATTTATATAATGTTCTTCAAGCGTGATGATTTCCCTTCCTGTTCTAGGAATTTATTGTTGACTGTACTGCACCGGTTTCAGATAACGT
>NZ_JBHSMI010000036.1:0-588 GCF_042655525.1 Cohnella soli | reverse complement strand
CTAACGTTCATGTGTTCACGACGTCCAACTCCCTTAAGCCCGGAGGGCGGCCGCGATGCGGTTAGGGAGTTGGATGTGTCCGGCTGATTCCGCTCCCCTGCTACTGCCAATTGCACCCTCGATTCTACACCTAACTTCGGTCCGGACCGAGGCGGCTCGTCCGCCGAAGCGTGAACATGGTGTTAAGTGATGTTCCCGCCTTCTTCGAGTTTGCTACTTAAATCGTTGGTATTGTTCTCTTCATTGAGACACTTTCCACAAATGGCTTTCAAATTCTCTTCTTAGAGGCACTTTCTACAGATGGCATTTTAATTCTCTTCATCGAAATACTTTCTACAGACGGCTTTTAAATTCTCTTCTTCGAGACACTTTCTTCAGATGGCTTTTAAATTCTCTTCATCGAAATACTTTCTACAGACGGCTTTTAAATTCTCTTCATTTGAGACACTTTCTACAGACGGCTTTTAAATTCTCTTCATCGAATTACTTTCTACAGACGGCTTTTAAATTCTCTTCATCGAGTCATCTGAACAAATCTGTTCTTCGCGGGAATTTCACTTAACGTAAATGTGTTCACGACGTCCCACC
>NZ_JBHSMI010000035.1:0-1092 GCF_042655525.1 Cohnella soli | reverse complement strand
GCGTTCTTGGTGGAATGCGTTCGTGAGTGACCTCCCAGCTTTCACACATGTCTCCGAATAGGTGACTCACGAACTGTGGCCCATTGTCAGTTCGTATTACGGGCGGTTCATCTTGAGCTTTGCTGTAATTGTTTATTGCTCTCCAAAGCGTCTGACAGGCATGCTTAGCCTCACACGACGATCCTCTGTAGTAGCCGACAATGACACGGGTAAATATATCGATAATGCTCAGTACGAAGAAATGCCTATCGCGACCAGCGACGTAACCGTATTTAATGTCCATCTGCCAGAGCTGGTTAGGTCCTGTAATGACTCGGTTCTCTGGCAGTTTTCGAGGATGCTTGAAGCGCTTATGACGCTGGGGCTGTAGGATGTCTAGCGCCTTACACAGTCGGTAGCTCTTCTTGTGATTTAACTTCAACCTATACTGGTTCCACAAACATTCCGCAAGCAGTTTGTAACCGTACACGTGCTCTTCTCCAGAGATCAGTTCGAGAAGCCATTCCTGGATCTGCTCGTCACTGATTTTCTCCCCAGACTCCGTAAAGGAATAACCCGGGACGGGTCTTCCACGCTCACTTTGAGCTGCCTGTAGAGGCTGCTGTGACATGCGTTTAAGACGGTCATAGTAAGTTGACTCAGCCAACCCAATGATGCGCAGCACAAGGGCTGCTGGATTACCCTGCTTAATGAACGTGTCGGCTATCTTGAATTTTTCGGATAAGCAGGGGTTGGCTTTTTTAGCAGCTCACGTAGGATCTCAATCTCTAGATCCTTTTCTCCCAGCATCTTGACTGCCTTCTCGTATTTCTTCTCGACCTCGAGAAGGCGCTTCATTTCTTCAGCCTGCTCTTGGGGATAGGGATGATCTTGTTCGCCATGCTCTTCTCGATAATCCCTTACCCATTGATTCACCGTGCCGGGAGTAACACCATATTTTCTGGCAACAACAGCTGCCTTAATGCCAGACAAAACCTCTTGTGCAGCTTTCTCTCTCTGTTCAGACATTTTTCCCATTGAGTTCGTCCTCCTCATGTATTAAGTGTACATTTTCATGGTGGAGGACTCCAACTTAATTAGGGGGCTGTGGAG
>NZ_JBHSMI010000034.1:0-1528 GCF_042655525.1 Cohnella soli | reverse complement strand
CAACTGGTGAAGCAAGCGGTGAACAACGAGGCGATTGGCTTGTCCATCCACGTTGACGAGTATACGGCGCCGAAGTCGAGCGACGCGGACTTCCCGGAGGGGACCGATGGACAGATTGCGTTTACCGTCACGTTGACCAAGGGAGCGCAGGTGCTAAGCACCGCTCGGCGGACGGTTGCGATCAAGGCGACACCGTATGCCGGCGTATCCAATCAACAGGTGATCGACAAGGCCGGAAGCCTGTTCGAAGGTGAGCTTACGATGGATGTGGAGCTGGGCACAACCTGGGCCGAGTTATATAACATGATAACGAAGCGTTTTAACGATTTACTCGCTGAATTCGACTTGGATTATGTGTGGATTGTTCCTAACTATCCCAAACCCGAGAAGCAAACGATAACGGTCAATCTATATTTTGAAAAGGGACGGGCCTATTACAGCTCGATATTAGACCTGCACATTAATCAGGAGCGCGACCCGGACTTGGCTAAGGTCAAGACGGCGATCGAACACGGCGACTATGGGGGCATCAGACAGTCTACGTATGACGATCGGTATATCAATCAATTTGTTAGTAATCGAGCTTATGACGCAATCAGCCACAGCGGTGTTAACAACGCTGCCGGGATTGGCGTAATCAGGGTCGGCACCATAACGGGGCTGGACTACGTTCCGTCGGTAACAGGCGATGCCGATAATCCAAGCGGTACAAATGGCAGTTATACCTTTACTGTAACGTTCTATAGAGCATGGCAGGTTTGGACGACTGACCCGATTACGGTTCCGATTCTGGCCACGACCTTCCGCGAAGTGAATGAGCAGGCTTTGGCAGCGGTCAAGGCAGCTTTGGTGGACGGAGAAGTTGATGTCGCATTCGGGGCCTCGCAGGCTGATAAAACAGCGGCCGTGCAAAACTATGTAAATCGCCTGCTGGCTGGCGATCCCAAGGTAACGGCAAGCGTCGCCTACAACAGCGACACGGGCGGTTATGATGTGGCCTTGGTCAGGGGGAACGCAAGCGACAGCAAGAGCCTGACGATGACGATGAAGGAAGCGGTCGACCCGGACATTGCCATTGTGGCGGCAGCCAAGGCGGCTCTGGTGGACGGAATCGTCGATGTCGTCTTTCAGCCCTCGCAGGCTGACAAAACCGCGGCGGTACAGAGCTATGCAAACCGCTTGCTGACTGGGGATGCCGCAGGCGTGACGGCCATTGTCACCTTCAACAGCGTTAACGGCAGCTATGACGTAGCGCTTTCCAAGGGCGTCCGTACCGACAGTACGAGCCTGCATGTCACGTTTAAGGAAGGGCCCGACCCTGATATTGCGATTTTGCAGGCAGCGAAAGCATCGGTAGAGAACGCGGAGTATCCGGCAGCCAACCAGGAGGAACAGAGCACGGAAACGGCGGCAACGAGCTATGTCGAGCAACTGGTGAAGCAAGCGGTGAACAACGAGGCGATTGGCTTGTCCATCCACGTTGACGAGTATACGGCGCCGAAGTCGAGCGACGCGGACTTCCCGGAGG
>NZ_JBHSMI010000033.1:0-761 GCF_042655525.1 Cohnella soli | reverse complement strand
TGAAGTGGGAGCGCAAGCTTCCATGGAGGCGCCGTTGGGATACCACCCTGATCGTATCGGAGTTCTAACTCGCTGCCCTTATCGGGCAGGAGGACCGTGTCAGGCGGACAGTTTGACTGGGGCGGTCGCCTCCTAAAAAGTAACGGAGGCGCTCTAAGGTTCCCTCAGCGCGGTTGGAAATCGCGCGTAGCGTGCAAAGGCATAAGGGAGCTTGACTGCGAGACCTACAAGTCGAGCAGGGAGGAAACTCGGACTTAGTGATCCGGTGGTACCGAATGGAAGGGCCATCGCTCAACGGATAAAAGCTACCCTGGGGATAACAGGCTTATCTCCCCCAAGAGTCCACATCGACGGGGAGGTTTGGCACCTCGATGTCGGCTCATCGCATCCTGGGGCTGAAGTAGGTCCCAAGGGTTGGGCTGTTCGCCCATTAAAGCGGTACGCGAGCTGGGTTCAGAACGTCGTGAGACAGTTCGGTCCCTATCTGTCGCGGGCGTAGGAAATTTGAGAGGGGCTGTCCTTAGTACGAGAGGACCGGGATGGACGCACCGCTGGTGTACCAGTTGTTCCGCCAGGAGCACCGCTGGGTAGCCAAGTGCGGAAGGGATAAGCGCTGAAAGCATCTAAGCGCGAAGCCTGCCTCAAGATGAGATTTCCCAATTCGTAAGACCCCTGGAAGAACACCAGGTTGATAGGCTCGAGGTGGAAGCGCAGCAATGTGTGGAGCTGACGAGTACTAATCGGTCGAGGGCTTATCCTAC
>NZ_JBHSMI010000032.1:0-17724 GCF_042655525.1 Cohnella soli | reverse complement strand
TAAATGCTTTGTCAAACTTCTTCCGTTGCCCCATAGAAATTCCCTCCACCTTTTATTATAGAGGGTTTCTCTGTGTCCATCTATTCGGGGCAAGATCAAACACCTTTCATTCACACCACCTGAAGATTATCCTTAATACGGAGCCCCCCCTTTTTTTCAAAAGCGAACGTAACATCCTTAGACACAGAACGTCTATGAAGTATCTAAGAAATAGGGGAATGTGAAATGAAATTTCGAATGATTATATTTATCCTTGCTATTGTTACTGTTCTGACAGGTTGCACTAATGAGGTTGAAAGTAAAGTCACGCCAGATACTGGCACTGTAACGCTAGACGGTGTAACGCAAGCACTGGAAGTTCAAGGGCTAAAACTTCAACAAATTCACCCGAAGGGCGGCACATCACCTTTTGAAAAGTTAAATGATGTTACGGCAGTTACGTTTGCCGTAGATTCGTCGGTTGTTTCAAATGTAAATGTGTACATCTACGTTTTTAAATCCGAAGAGGCCCGAATTGAAGGGCATAAAGACTTGGATGAAATATTAGCGGATGCTAAGATATTAATTGAACCACGTGTTTACGAGAACAGAAATGTAATGGTTGTCCATTTTGGTGAAAAAACTGATTACGAAGCGATAATTGAATCGACAATAAAATCGTTATAAGTGATAAGATACAACGGGTTACCCTAAAACGGGTATGCCCTATTCTATATTGTAATAGCAACAGGACAGCCAATGTTTATCTCGTTCCATCCTCCAACTCGTTAACGGAGAACGATAGCTCAATCATGACACGACGGCAGCCGGCCTCAGAACGATCGGATGCCGTCGTTGCGCTAACGGGCAGTTTAGCAATTTGTAAGATTTTTTTCGCTGTATCTTTGAATTAGGGATAGCCCCCTAGTTCCTTTTATGGATATATTTATACTATGAGAAATGAGGGAATGAAAAATGGGAAAAATCGCGGCATCGATCTATTTGTCTTTCGACGGAGTCATGGAAGAGCCTGGGCTTTGGCACATGCCTTATTGGGATGATGAAATGGCCGATTTTCAACGCGAAGTGTTCTATCCAAGCGATGCACTTCTTCTGGGGCGAATTACTTACGAAGGTTTTGCGGCAGCGTGGCCCAAGATCAAGGGGGAGGGGGCCGACGAGATGAATGCCATGCCCAAGTACGTGGTTACCACCAAGTTAGAAGAACCCGAATGGAACGCCACGTTCATCAAGAACAACATCATCGAAGAAGTGACCAAGCTTAAGCAGGGTACGGATCGACAATATCTGATCTACGGCAGTGGTCAACTCATTCGCACCTTGATGGATCACAATCTTATCGACGAGTATCACTTTATGGTCCATCCTGTCGTATTGGGCAAGGGCAAACGATTTTTTATGGATCAGAATCAAACAAATTTGAAGCTGTTACGTGCTAAGACAACGACAAAAGGTGTGCTTCTTTTAACCTATCAAGCCTCTGAATGAGTTTACTGAACATCGGGAGATGGAAGATCAACCGGGGTCTTTGTTACGCTAACGGGCAACGTTAGTTCAATGAAACAGCGACAGTCTAGGACTTTATTTCTCGTCCCTGGCTGTCGCCGTTTCAATTTCTTGGGTCAGTCTAAAACTTATTTTATGGAGTCTGACGGTAAGACAATTCGAAAAGCTGCGTGGAATTAAGACATCCAGTCTAATACTTTATTTTCATCAGACATTCCGGCTGTATATTCGGTGTAGACGAACCAATCCCCAACCATCTGAGATAGAAGAAAGTAGGTGTCTTTATATACGGAATAATGACTTCTTTCTTGGAAGGAGCGTTCGGTTTGAAACGGATTAAAGTTCCCGGTTGGAGGACATATCCCTCTATCGCATACACTCATCCTTGATCAACGCTGCTCGCAATTCGCGTAAGTAGGAACGAAAGTGATATAAAAAACGTAAACAATATATGCGGTTTATTTATGCTCGTCAGCAACGGAGGTGAACTTGGCTGGATTATTTTTTCGACTTGGTGCAACTGGCGCTTTCAATCGGTCTTATTTCTACAATACTGGTTCTTCCTTTTAGCTATTTCTCAACCCGTGCGATTCGTTGGAGCCATGAAGTCGACGCCGCCGGTTCAACGTTGTTCGTGTCTGTCAGAGAGCCGCATTTTGACAGTATACAGCGGTGGATAGCACGGGCAGCCAGACGTAAAGAATCGCCTGATGAAGAAGCCTCCGGTCCTTCCCACACATTGATAGCTCAACTTTCAATTAGGGAGGACTACTGTGAAAATGAATTTGATGTCTCAAAAATGGGTGAAGCCCATTCTCGTTATGCTACTCGTGGTTATCCCGGTGCTTCTGCTTAGCGGGTGCTCGACAGCCGCTCCATCTCATCCGATTAGTGCCGATTCGCCCGGGGTATTTAATCATTACCTGGTTTATCCTTTCTCATACTTGATTAAATTTTTCGCTAATGCGTTCAACGGCGATTATGGATTATCTATCGTACTGATGACCTTGCTAATCAGATTGGCGATCATGCCGCTCATGGCGCACCAAACGAAGAAGCAACTAGCGATGAGATCAAAGATGGCCGTTCTCCAGCCGGAGCTGGACGCGCTTAAAGAGAAGTACAAGAACAACACAAGCGCGGAGGGCAAAAGGCAGCAGCAAGTCGAGATGATGCAGCTGTACCAGAAGCATCAATTCAACCCACTCAACATAGGGTGTTTGCCGATGCTGCTTCAGTGGCCGATTACGCTCGCGTTCTACTACGCGATCCGTCGGACCCCGGAGATCGCTTCCCACAATTTTCTATGGTTCAGCTTAGGACATACGGATATGATATTGCCGTTTATCGCCGCGGCAGTGTATTACGTTCAGTTCCGCGTGTCGCAATCCGTCTCGGCTCAGTATCAGCAAAATGCAAACAACCAGTTGGCTTTCATCGGACTATTGTCTCCGATTATGATGGGCGTGTTTGCTTTTGCCATGCCGGCGGCGTTGCCGTTGTATTGGGCGGTAGGCGGTATATTCATCATCGTCCAAACGATTATGTTGAACAAAATATACGCGAAACCGGCGCAGCAAGCGCAAGCTACATTGGCAAAGTAATAGGTTAGCAAGAAAAAATGCAGAGCTTCCGAGACGACTCAGAAGCTCTGCATTTCGCTTTACTTCCATTTCTTGAGCTCAAATGAGGTGCGATAATGCTCACTATCCTTAAAGGCCCCTATTTGCAATGGCCAACGTTGGAAACGATGACATTCATGTGGGAGACATCCGAGCCCTCTACTTCAGAAGTCAGAGTTTTCGTGGCGGAGAGGATACATAGCGGTCATCACGGAAATTTCAAGCGGCCGGAGCAATTGCTGTCTTCCGTCGCGACTCAAGAGTACTCTACAATCCACCAAGTAACAGTAGCCAACCTGCAACCGGGGACGTATTACTTTTACCAAGTGTACTCCAGCAATGAGTCCGGAGATGTTGAATCGAACTTCTATCCATTCATGACGGCGGCGGGAGATGGCATTCCGTTTTCTTTCGCGGTGACGAGCGAGACTGGCGGATTCAGCGGTTTTGATCAATCGGGCGGACAAATTAATCGAAATATTTTTGCGCAAATGAAAAGATATCGCCCGGATATCGCGTTATTTATCGGCGATATTGTCGATGATGGCGACGAGTACGACCATTGGGAGAAATATTTCTTTGCCCCGGGCCAGGAGTTGCTGGTCAATACGCCATCGTACTGCTGCTTGGGCAACCATGAGAATAACGGCTCTTGGTTTTATAAGTATTTCGCTTTTGCCGCCCCCAAAAACTTCTATTCATTCGATTATGGAGATGTTCATTTTGTTTGTTTGGACAGCACCGACTTCATAAAATCGGAAACCTATCCTTATAGCTCGGAAGAGATCGGTCCCGGCCATGCGCAATATGAGTTTCTGTTGCATGATTTAAGGGCATCTTCTGCTAAATGGAAGATTGTATTTTTTCATTATCCGCCGTACGTCTCTGGAGGCTATGAAGTAGAGGCGATGCGGAAGCTCTGCTCCGTTATGGAGCAAGCGGGTGTCGATGTCGTATTTAGCTCCCATACCATCGTCTATGAACGAAGCCATCCGCTAAAGGATGGCAAAATTGATTTTCAAGACGGTATCGTCTATGTAGTGGCGGGCGGAGCGGGAGCGATGCCGGAATGGCTGCTTCCCAAAAGAGCATGGCATACCTCGCAATCGTTAGCCGTACCTCACTTCGTACAAGGTGTTGTGACACCGCAGAGTTTGGAATTACGGGCAATCGACGAGAACGGCAACCTATTTGATCTATTCCGTCTAACCAAGGATGACGAAGGCAACAAGTCCTACTTCTAGCATAATTTCAACATCTTGCTGTCTCATTCCAAATCCGTATTGCCGCTTGTCGACTTGTGCTACATTAGACACACGTTGCACTTACGGAAGGGAGACAAGCGAATATGCATGTTGAAATTGAACCTAAAATCCTGTATTTCGGCACGTCAGTTGTGCTGATCAGCACGTTGAATGAGGACGGCACACCGAATCTGGCTCCGATGTCTTCGGCATGGTGGCTGAATCGCTCGTGTATGCTCGGACTGAGCAGCAAATCGCAAACTGTCCTAAATATGATCCGGGAGGGAGAATGTGTGCTGAACTTGCCGTCCATCGACTTGATCCCGGCAATCGAAAGCCTCACCTTATTGACTGGCCGAAATCCGGTCCCGGAATCGAAGGCGGCCAGAGGCTATCGTTTCGAAGCCGATAAGTTCGGCGTGTCCGACCTGACCCCGATCCCGTCGCGGAATGTCCAAGCGCCGCGCGTCTTGCAATGTCCGGTTCACTTGGAGGCAAAGCTCGTAAAAGTCCATCCTTTCGAAGAGCCGAGTTCCTTAGTCGCGTTGGAGGTCCACATCAGCAAAATTCACGTGGAGCAGGAGTTGACGATGGAGGACCATCCCAATTACGTCAACCCGTCCAAATGGAATCCGATGATCATGAATTTCTGTGAATATTTTGGGTTGGCGGATCAGCTATCTACGTCGCGATTAGCCCCGGTGTTCGGACCAAACGCTTAGCGGAACGATGATAAGTAACCCTGCAAAAAAGAAGCATCCGGCGCATACGTACACGGCAGAAAGAGTGAACGTATTTTTCAACGCGCCTGCCACACTCATCATAAGAAGCATTGCCCCAGTCATCAGCGGGGTGCGAATGCCCATGACTCGTCCGATATAATCGTGGGTAGTCTGCTGCATGATTAATGTGCTGCTCCCTACAAAAATGGCCGGTTGAAGAAGAGCAATTATGAATTGGGCAATCATCGTCAGCCATATCTCGGTAGACAGGCCAGCCAAGACGATTCCGCAACCATTGACGAGTAAGCCGGCCATGAGAAACCGTTGCGGGGAGATTTTCGCAGCCAGGGCCATAGTGGCGACTCCCCCGACAATTTCCCCTGCTCCATACGACACATTGATCCACTGCAAAGCCTCGGAAGGCAACCCCAACTGCTCCGTAACGAGAAAGACGCTAAGTGGAGAGACTAATCCGACGCCTAGCCCAACGAACGTGAAACTGAGAGTAAGCTGCAAGATGAATGGATTGGCGACAACAAAACGAATACCATCCGCCATGTCGCTAAACAGAGAAGCTGAGTTGATTTCGGGATTACGGTACGGCAATGGGTCGCGCGGCACGTGATTGAGGGCTAACGCGGATAACATAAAACAAATGCCGGTCAATAAAATTGAAACTTCAATTCCGCATTGCTGATAAACGAACGTTCCCAGAATCGGACCGAGTACCATAAAGGCCGATGTGAGGGTTTGCATGAAAGACATACAGGATGGCGCATCTTCGTCGCGTACATGATGCTTAAACAGCTTCATGCCGGAAGGCTGCGCGAACTGCGATAGGGTGGAAGCGAACAAGGTTGCGCCAAACAAAGCTTGCCATGTACCGACTTCCAGCACCGCAAAGACCAGGAGTACGGACAATGAACTGAGCGCCTCGCACCACACCATCGTCTTTTTCGGCCGCCATCGATCCGCGAGCGCTCCCCCAATGAATGAAAAAATGAAAATTGGCGCATATTCCGCAACCGAAATCATGGCAACGGCAAATGGATCCCCGCCCGTTACTTCCATCACATACAACAGAACAGCAAAGTTACGGACCCAAATGCCGATCTGAGAAAAAAATGTTGAAACGATCACGGCTCGAACAAAACGGTTACGAAGCAATGGAATGGAACCTGTCACTGTTTTTTTCTCCCTTCTTCATGGTTTCGAATGTCATCGTAAGGCCTGCTGTAAGAGGAGAGTCAATCGCCTGCTGCGAAAAAAAATCGAGTTGACTCTCCCCCTAGGGGAGGCTTTACGCTATGAATGAAAGGGAGGAATGAGCCATGCTGTACACGGTAAAAGAAGTGTCGGAATTGTCTCATGTAACCATCAAAACGCTTCATCATTATCACAAAATCGATCTTCTCTTGCCGACGGAAATAAGCGAAGCGGGATATCGACTGTATGGGGCGCAAGAGTTGGAGAGATTGCAAGAGATTTTGTTCTATAGGGAACTGGATTTTCCGTTGGACAAAATCAAAGAAATGATGGGGCGCAATGCGGACCGGTTAACGATCCTGTCGCAGCAGGAGGAATTGCTACTGAATCGCAAACACAGGCTGGATAACATCGTTCAAACGTTGCGCAAGTCCATCTCATGTGCCAAGGAAGGGGAGGGCATGGATCATATGGAGATGTTTAAGGGGTTTGACAACGAGGAAGCATGGAACAACGCGTTGGCTGAGCAAAATCAACACTTGAAGGAAACGTACGGGATGGAGTCATTCGAGGTTGCTCCGGCGGAGATTCAAGACATGAATGAACAAGCGGCTGAAGCTGTGGCATTCATGAATAACATGGCGAACTCATTAAGAGAAGGCATTAAACATAACGATGCGATAGTAGGAAGCTTGATTGAGAATCATCTGGCATTTATGAAGCAGCATGGAAATCCGATATCGCCGAGTGACTTTGCAATGCAGACCCGGTTTTTCCTGAGCGATGATTTTCATCTCAAGATGCTCGAGAGCCAGCAAACAGGGCTGGCTTATTACCTATCGGCAGCGGCGGAAGCTTTCGCATCGGACTAGAGTGGGCGAAAAAATAAAAACCCCGGCATCATTGCCGGGGTTAATTGTCATAAAGGCGATTGCACACAAAGCCGCACTGTGGTATGATAAGGAACCATCAGTGAGTTTTGTGCATGAAATTACAAGTGTTGCATCTTATCTTTAATTTAATTTTATCACACAGGCTGGCGGTTGTCAAACGTTCAATTTCTTCAGACTTTATGGGAGGGAGCGTGTCCAGGAATGATCAACGAGCGCGATTGGCAACAAGAGCAGGAACGGTTGGAGCAAGTATCGGAGAAGCTTCAACAGAGAATCGCCGAATTAGAGCCGGAAGTGGCTGGATTACACAGTCAGGCGGGAGATATTCGTAAACGATTCTGGGAAGAAGTAACGGTCAACACGAGTTCCGACGAAGATTTCGAGGAGACTTTCCACAGCATTAAACAACAAGAGGCATTGCTGTCGGAACGGGAACGTAGCTATCGGCTGCGTGTCCAGCAATGGAATAACATGAAGCGGTTGCTGAAGTCGCCTTATTTCGGGCGCATAGATTTTCAAGAGGATGGTCTCGGCTTCAGCGAGCAAATATATATTGGCGTCTCCTCTTTCGTGGATTCGGATGGTTTAAGCTTCTTGGTCTACGATTGGCGTACGCCGATTGCAAGCATGTATTACGACTACCCACCGGGAAAAGCTTCTTACGATACGCCGGGCGGGCGCATCGCGGGAACGATGGAGTTGAAGCGGCAATATCAGCTCAGCGCAGGTAAACTTCATAACGTGATCGACACGAGCTTAACGATTGGAGATGAATTGCTCCAGCAGGCGCTCGGCCAAAGTGCGGATACCCAAATGAAAACGATCGTGGCTACGATCCAGAAAGAGCAGAACGCAATCATTCGCGACGATAAGAGCCGAATGCTCATCGTTCAAGGGGCGGCCGGCAGCGGGAAAACATCTGCGGCTCTGCAGCGGGTAGCTTACTTGCTGTATAAGCACCGCGAGAAGCTTAAAGCCGATCAGATCGTTCTTTTCTCGCCGAATCCGATGTTTAACAGCTATGTGTCGACCGTTCTTCCCGAACTCGGCGAAGAAAATATGCAGCAGACGACGTTCCAAGAATATTTGGAGCATGGGCTTGGCGAGGCTCTGCGTCCGGAGGACCCGTTTGACCAGATCGAATACACGCTGACGGAACAATCCACGCAAGCATATAAGGCACGGCTGATGGGGATCGCGTACAAAGCATCCACTGCATTCCTTCAAGCTCTCCGCAATTATGCAGGCTGGCTTGAGCGGGAAGGCATGCGATTTAACGGAATTCGGTTTCGGGATCGCGATTTGATCACTGCCGAACAGATGGCAACGCAGTTTTACGGGTACGACCCTACTACCCGTCTGGCCAACCGAGTAGCGCTGCTGCAAGAATGGCTGCTCAAGCAGTTAGCTGATCTTGAACGCAAGGAGAAGGATGAGTTATGGGTGCAGGAGGAACTCAACTACCTCGACAACGATCAGTATGCCGCAGTTCACAGCGAGTTGCATAAAGACCGGGGCGTCTTCGAATTCGCTGAGAAATATGAAACCATTCAAGAGATACTGCAAAACAAACCCCGTCGAGACGAAGCGGACTTCGACTATGCCGAGCGAGAGGAAGAGCTGCTGCGCCGCATGGTCGTGAAGGAGCAGTTTAAACCGCTGAGGAGAAGCGTAAAGCGGATGGCGTTCATCGACATGGTTGGTCTGTATGCTCAACTGTTCGGGGGCGCGAATGATTATAGAACGATGACGAATGAGATAGATGTTCCGGAGTTATGGTCCGACATCGGTGAGCAAACGAAGGGGAAGATCGAGCGGCTTGAACTGTTCTACGAGGACGCGACGCCGTATTTGTATTTCAAAGAACTCGTCGAAGGCGTTCGGATGAACACTGAAGTGCGGCATATTTTCGTCGATGAAGGCCAGGATTATTCGATGTTTCAGTACGAGTTTCTCAAAAGGTTATTCCCGCGGGCTCGCATGACGGTACTCGGCGATTTCGGGCAAGCCATCTTCACTCAGGCAACGGAGCTGTACGGGACCGGGGGGGACTCCCCGCTCATCCAGCTGTACGGAGAGCCGGACACGAACCTGATTCGCCTCGTTCGCAGTTATCGATCGACCCGCGAAATCGTGGAGTTCACGAGGGAACTGTTGCCAGGGGGACAGGAGATTATCCCTTTCGATAGAAGAGGGCCGAAGCCGCTGTTATTGAAGGCGGACAGCAGTGAACAATTGGCGGCGCGAATAACGGAGGAGCTCTCGGCGCTTCAAGCGGAAGGTTTCGCCTCCATCGCCGTGATAACGAAATCAGCCGCCGAAAGCCGGGAAGCTCACGTTCTCTTGACTGCGCACGGATGCCCGTCGCTTCGGCTCGTTACGAAACGAACACCTTCCTTCGAGAAAGGGACGTTGGTTATTCCCGCCTATTTGGCGAAAGGGATCGAGTTCGACGCCGTTCTGATCTATGATGCATCTTCGAACACCTACCATCGGGAGAGCGAACGCAAACTGTTTTATACCGCGTGCACACGTGCGATGCATCGACTTCTATTGTTCGCAGCGGGGGAATGGACACCGTTCATTCAAGCGGTGGATTCGTCGCGGTACGAGATGAAGGGGTAAGTTGAACCGGCCTGCGCCGAAGCTGCATAGGCGTGCAACCGCGATAACGTTTGAACAGTTCGTCCAAGTATTGCACGGTTCCGAAGCCGGTTTGCTCAGCGATCCGTGTGATCGGCAGGTCCGTGTCGCGAATGAGCGCTTCTGCTTTGCCAATGCGGTATAGATGCATGTACTCCGTAAACGTGCGGCCGACGGCGTGTTTGAACACTCGGCAAAAATGGTAAGTGCTCATGCCGGCCGCTCGAGCCGCTTCGCCGACCGTCAGCCTCACTGTGTACCGCGATTCGATAAGGGAGATCGCTTCTTTGAGCCGTTCCATGCTTCGCTTCGCGGCTTCGTCGCGCGCATCTTTGCCTCCCGCTTGTTCTCCGTATGCGCGGGCTAGCTCTAATAGCAGCACATGGAGGTAGGACTTGATTGCCAACTCGAAACCTGCTCTGCGACCAACATACTCTTCGATGATTGAGCGGACGATCGCCGTGCAAGCTTCGTAGCCGTCATTCCCGGTTTGCAACACAACGGGAAGATGCAGCCTGCCCGTCAGCATAGAGCGGGAGGCGACGTTCATGAAGTCCGAGCTGGCGAGTCGACTTCGATCGAGCAAAATCGTGTAATAGTCCGGCGGACCATCGACGATATATCCGCTATGGATGACGCCTTCCCCGATCAGAATAAGGTCGCCGGCTTGCCCGATGAACGAATGTCCTCCGATATGCAATTCTACTTGCCCTTGTCTCACATAGATCAGTTCCAGGCAGTCATTATGCCAATGCGGCGGAAAAATCGTCGTTCCGTTGCACTCCGGTCGGAACAGATTAAACGGGTACTTGTCGTCAAGCATGGCCAAGTATTGATTGTTGTCGCTGACGCTCATGTTTCCGCTCGCCTCCTTGAAGTCGAGAGCAAGATCGTGTAAAAAATCCGCAAGGTTGTCCGTAGACTCGTGCCTCGATTGTACTCTATGATCAAGGCAATGAACAGGACAAAGGGGTAGGATCATGATGGGAAGTCGGGAGCTATGCATTCATCTGCTGGATGGCGAAGTCTGGTGGGGCGGAGATATTACTTACGGAGACCAGATGCCATTCGGGAGAGAGACGGTCGAAGTCGACCTTGCCGCTGGCATACGAGGCAATCAGGCGGCGCCGCTGCTTGTCTCGAACAAAGGGCGATATGTATGGGCTGACGACCCGATTCGTTATCGGTTCGAGGACGGCTTGTTGACCGTAACCTGCGAAGCGAGCGAGCCAATGTTGCGGGAGTCGGGCGGCAATCTCCGTGAAGCATTCCGCTCGGCGGCGGACGCGCACTTCCCGGCAACCGGAACGCTGCCGGATGAGCGGTTTTTCTCGGTGCCGCAATATAATTTGTGGATTGAGCTGCAATACGAACCGACCCAGGAGAAGACGCTGCGATACGCCGAGGCGGTGCTGGCGAACGGCCTGCCTCCAGGCGTCATCATGATCGACGACAACTGGATGGAAGACTACGGGGTATGGCGTTTTCGGGCGGATCGATTCCCCGATCCCAAGGCGATGACAGACAGGCTGCATGAGCTCGGTTTTCAAGTTATACTATGGACATGTCCATTCGTCAGCCCAGACAATGCCGCCAATTTCCGCATGCTGGAGAGTAACGGGTATTTGCTGCGCGATGAGCGTGGCGAGACCGCGATTCGCCGATGGTGGAACGGTTACAGCGCCGTGCTCGACTGTACGAATTCGGGGGCGGTGGCGTGGTATCAGGAAGAGCTGCAGCGCCTGATGAACGATTACGGCATCGACGGATTTAAGCTTGACGCAGGCGATCCTGAATTTTACAGGGCGTCCGACTTGAGCGCGGTGCCAATGCACCCGAACGGCCATTGCGAGGCGTGGGCGAAGGTCGGCCTACACTATGCCTTTAACGAGTACCGCGCCTGCTGGAAAATGGGGGGGCAGCCGCTCGTCCAGCGACTGCGTGACCGCAATCATAGTTGGGATCTGAACGGGCTAGCCTCGCTGATCCCGAACGGACTCGCGCAAGGGCTGTCCGGGTATGCGTTTATTTGCCCAGATATGATCGGCGGCGGGCAGATCAGCGATGTAGAGAATAATCCGTCGTTCCGCATCGATCAGGAGCTGTTTGTCCGTTATGCCCAGTGCTCGGCGCTATTTCCGATGATGCAATTCTCGACGGCGCCTTGGCGCGTGTTGGATAAAGAACATCTTGCACTCTGCGTCGAAGCGGCGAAGCTACATGCTGGGCTGGGGGACACGTTCCTTGCACTCGCGAGGCATGCTGCCGTGACCGGAGAACCGATCATGCGTCATATGGCGTATGTATTCCCGGACAGCGGGCTTGAGGATGTCACCGACCAGTTCATGATCGGCGACAGTTTGCTCGTGGCGCCAGTCGTCGAGCAGGGGGCTCGCAGTCGCGCGATCCGTTTTCCGGCAGGGGAATGGCTAGGAGATGATGGGAGCAGCGTGCAGGGACCTTGCGTATTGGAGGTGGAAGCGCCGCTATCCCGATTGCCGCATTATCGGTTGATGATAGGAGGCGCTATAGGGAATGGGGAGCGTTTATCGTCCGATACAAACCCCTAAATTGCAAAAGGAACAGCAGCGTCCCGGCTACAGCTATCAAGAATATGCACCTTGCGAACAACTGACGCCGTACGTTGCGTGTTACTGGACATTGGATTTTCATGCGGATGTCGAGAGTCAACTCCATCGAATTATTCCGGACGGCTGCGTAGATATTATCGTGAATCGTCTATCACCTTCCAGCCGGAAAGCAGCCTTCGTTGAAGGGATCATGACGCAGTACGAGCTCATACACTTGTCCGAGGTTCAATCTTTGTTTGGGATTCGCTTTTTCTTGGAATCGGCGCAAACTGTTCTGAAATTCCCTGTTTCCGCGTTTGCCGGTCAGCATGTTTTTCTCGAAGAATTATGGGGGCTGGAAGGGGAACATTTCGTCGAAGAGATATTGTCGGCGAATATGGCTACGGAAATAGTGGGCGTCGTTGAACGCCAGCTGAAGCGGGTGTTCGCTGTGGACGATTCCTCCGTTCACCCGTTGCTGCACGCAAGCGTGCAGTATTTGTACGCGGCTAAAGGAAATCTCTCCATGTTGGGGTTGGCGGAAGAGCTTGGATTCAGCGAACGCCATCTGAGACGAGTGTTCCATTCCGAACTTGGAGTCGGCCCGAAGGAAATGATCGGCATTGTTAGATTTCAAAGCATGCTCCGCGAGATTTACTCCGGCTCCTATACGAACTTGACGGATCTCGCTTTAAAATACGGTTACTATGATCAATCCCACTATATTAAAAACTTCAAACGTTACTACGGGATTCTACCCAAACAAATTTCGAAAACGGACTGAAAAAAGTCCGTTTTTTACTATTTTTAGCGACATTGAAAGGGCTATTGTTAAAGTATTCATTGCATAGCATGCATGGCGAAGGAGGAATGGCATGGCCCAAGTCGTAACGAGTGCACAACCGGGTGAAGCCGACATACGTCGGGTTGTACCTTGGCTCCTCTATGTGATCTTTTTTTCGGCATCGGCTCTATCCTATTTGGGAAGCTGAGCGATTCATTTAGCCCTAACTACTTGATGGTGATTGGCATTGCCATCTATACGGCGAGTTCGATTCTCGGATTTATTTTCCACGGACAATATATGACGGTTCTCGTCTTCCGTGTGATTCAGGGACTTGGAGCCTCGGCCATCCCGGCTGTGAATAACACCATTATTACGCGTTATTTTACGGCGACGGGGCGGCAAAAAATGTTCGGTCTCGTCACATCGGCGTTTTCTTTCGGCGTGGCGGCTGGGCCGGTGCTCGGAGGGACTATTACCGGGCGCGTAGACTGGGCTTACTTGTTTTTAATCCCGGTGCTTACGCTTGTGTCCATCCCTTTTTTCTTAAAATATTTGCCTGCCGAAGAGAAGAGGAAAGGGAAGTTCGATCTGCTCGGCGCTGTTCTTGCGGCATTGACAGTTACGGGGTTTCTGTTGTTTCTGACGCAATTGGAAGTCGTGTATCTGTTGTGCAGCCTTGCGGCAGGCGTATGGTTCGTCATTCATATTCGGCGAATTGATGATCCTTTTCTCCAGCCTTCGATCTTTCAGAATCCGCTGTATAGAATGAGCGTAATTGTCGGATTTCTGATGTTTAGCGCGATGATGACGATGATGTTTCTATTGCCGCTGATGTTATCCCAGTTGTACAGTCTAAGTGCGGAGACGATTGGCATGGTCATGTTTCCCGGAGCGATCTGTGCGGCTTTGTTCGGTAAATTAGCCGGAGACATCGTTGTAAAAAGAGGAGCCCAGTATGTGACTGAAGTGGACTTTTCTTGTCCGCTCTCGGGTTCACGCTGATCTGGATCAGCATTGATCAAAGGGTATGGTGGGTAGCGGTGGCTTTGATCGTCATGAACATCGGGTATGCTTTCTCGCAGACTTCCATTACGGAAAGCGTGTCTTCTACGCTCAGCGAAGATCGGATTGGCATCGGAATGGGGATATTTAGTTTAGGCATGTTTATTGCACAGGCGGTAGGTACGGCTGTAGCGGCGAAGTTGTTGGACGACTCGCTGCTCACTTTGCCGCTTCATCCGTTCGTTGATAGACAAGAGCAGTTGTCGTACGCGAACTTGACGCTCCTCATGATTCTTGTTGTGCTTTGCAGCACATTCATGTATTACTTGTTTTCTCGCAGGAGAAAGACGCTAAATAAAAGTTCAAAAGCGACTAAAGGAGATATGAGTTATGGGAATTAAATTGGACATGGTCGGCATTGTGGTAAAGGACATGAAAGCGGCTTTGGATTTCTATCGGACGTTAGGTTTGGACATTCCGGAACAAGCCAACGGAGAGGCGCACGTTGAAGTGGCGCAAAGCGGGTTCCGACTGGCATTTGACAAACAAGAAATGATCAAAGGCGTTTATGGCGGCTGGGTTGAGCCTGTAGGACATCGGATTGAAATTGCATTCTTGTGCGACAGTAGCGATGAGGTAAACAAGGTTTATCAAACCGTAATCGAGGCCGGATACCAAGGACACAACGAGCCATGGGATGCCTTCTGGGGGCAGCGCTATGCGATCGTGCAGGACCCGGACGGCAACTTGATTAGTTTGTTTGCTTCGTTGGAGTAAATATTGTCAGCATCCAATATTTCTGGCAAAATATATTTAAGCATGCGGTATGTGTAACTGGCGAAACGTGGAGTACCACGGGGGAGCACATACTTCAAATGGCCGATCGCCTGGGCAAAGGTAAGGAGGATATTTCTCCTTGCCTCTTTGCGTTTCTATACAAATAGAGAGGGCTGATGACGATGAACGCTGAACCGCTCATTCTAGATGGAAACAAAGTTGCTGCGGAGATTAAGGTTCGCTTAGCCAGTCGTGTCGAGGAACTTGCTGTGAAAGGAGTTGTTCCGTGTCTTGCAACAGTCTTGGTCGGTGAAGACCCCTCATCGGCTACCTACGTACGGATGAAAGTGAATGCTTGCAACAGACTTGGCATCCGGTCTGTCCGTATCGACCTGCCTAAGGAGACAACGACAGAGCAATTGATTGAGGTTATACAGCAGTTAAATAAGGACCCGGAAGTTCATGGTATCTTATTGCAGCACCCTGTACCTCATCATATCGATGAACGAGCTGCATTCGACGCGATCTCAATTGACAAGGACGTAGATGGGGTAACAACGGAAGGATTCGCACAAAATGCTTTTGGATTCGCAATGTTTCCTTCTTGTACTCCTGCGGCTATCATGGCAATCATGGATTATTACAAGCTTCAGGTATCGGGCAAACATGCAGTAGTAGTCGGCAGAAGTCCCATTCTAGGCAAACCTGTATCGGCTATGTTGTTAAATAACGATGCTACGGTAACCACATGTCATTCCAAGACGACCGGGCTAGAACATTTCGTTCGATCGGCCGATATTGTCGTCGCTGCAGTCGGTAAACCCGAGTTTGTTCGAGGCGATTGGATTAAGCCGGGGGCTGTAATTTTGGATGCGGGGTACAACCCGGGGAATATTGGAGATGTAGACTTTAATGCATGCCTCCAGCACGCTTCTGCCATTACGCCAGTACCTGCTGGCGTTGGACCTGTAACCATTGCTATGCTATTGAAACATACGGTTGATGCTGCAACGAAACGATCAGCTAATTGAAAAATGATCCGGAGACTCGCTTGATATAGCTGGCCTACTACAATGGAGGGTACTTACGATGAAGCTGGAAAGGCTGTTATCCATCATCATCTTGCTGCTGAATCGACGTATCGTACAGGCCAAAGAGCTTGCAGAGCGCTTCGAGGTGTCCGTGCGGACGATTTACAGGGATATCGATGCCATTAATGGGGCGGGAATTCCTGTCGTCACCTATCAGGGGACGAACGGAGGTATCGGGTTGGCGGAAGGATACCGCTTGGATCGCAATGTGCTGACGAACGACGAACTCGCCGCTATCGTCACAGCTTTGCGTAGTATCTCTACCTCATATGGTAACGAACAGCATCTGCAGTTAATGGAGAAAATCAATAGTGTTGTTCCACTTCAACACTCCGAGGAATTCCAGAATAAATCCAGCCGTGTGCTGATCGATCATTCGCCTTGGGATGGCAACGAGAGGCTGCGTCCCAAGTTGCAGCTGCTCAACGAAGCGATAGACAGTTGTCGAGTCGTTGGGTTCATCTATTCCGATGCCGAAGGGGCCGTATCTCACCGAATGGTAGAGCCGCATATGCTCATCATGAAAGGAAGAGAGTGGTATCTGAAAGCCTACTGCTTGGATAAGGAACAGTTCCGGCTGTTCAAGCTGAAAAGATTGAAAGAACTGGAGATCAATTCAGAGAAGACGTTCATTCGAAGAGAATTCTCCATGCAAGAAGGTGCCGTTGGCCAGAGCTCAAGTCATCCATCTAATTTGACTGAATTCGTCTTGCGCTTCCAAGCTGACTCTCGCTATTTGGCGGAGGAATGGTTTGGCATCGAGGAGATTATGTCCCTGGATGACGGTAGTTGGCAGGTGAGGAAGGCGTATCCGGAAGATGAATGGTTGTATAGATTCATTCTCGGCCTTGGCCACCACGCAGAGGTGCTGGAGCCTCCCCATCTACGAGCGATCATAGCTAGCCGTGCTGAACAAATTGCAAATTTATATCGAACAGACAAACCAACATGACAAATAGCTGTCATGTTGGTTGTTTTATACTTGGCTCATTCAACGATATGAGGAGAATGATCAGTGATGACAAACAATGCAGATCGCAAGACAATAAAACCAACCCGCTTTGAGGAGCGCCCTTCTTTTACACTAGCCGGGGTTGCCACCGTCACAACAAATGCAGCCGAATTAAGCGGTGCAGGGAAAATTGGCAAGCTGTATGAACAATACTACTCCCAAAATATTGGGGAGCGGCTGGCCCCTCAACAACTACAGTCTGGCTCTTATGGCTGTTACTTCAACTATGAAGACGGCGTGGCTGGAAAGTATGAAGTGATGGTTGGCGTACATGTGCGGGATGATCTGCAGACTCCATATCCCGATCAAGTCTCAACGTTCACCGTTCCATCTGCGAAATACGCGGTGTTCGTCACGGAGCGGGGTCCGATTATAGAGATGGTGCAACGGGCTTGGGCCGACATTTGGAAATGGGCGGAGGAGTCTGGCAATGAGCGGGCGTACACAGGTGATTTTGAGTATTATGCTCCGAATATCAACCCAAACGACGGAGAAGTGGAAATCTATATCGCTGTACGTGAGTGATGGGGGGATTACTTGCGGAAACACCTGACCTTGCATCGAAAGAGTAGACACAAAGAATGACCCTCGAAAATCCATTATCCTAACGTCATTCAGGAGATTTAACCTTAAATGGCGGGACATATTG
>NZ_JBHSMI010000031.1:0-1480 GCF_042655525.1 Cohnella soli | reverse complement strand
TGTCGTTGTGCTGTGATAATGTCACCCTATAACTGTTCTGAGATAATGTCACTATGAGACAGGAGACAGTGACATTGAGCAGAGCCGAATTGAAGAAGGTTGTCGTGGTGGAGAAAATCATTAGCGGACATATGACGAATGCGGAAGGAGCAGCAGTACTCGGATTGACCAGCAGACAGGTGATTCGTTTGAAGAAGCGATATTTGACGGAGGGGGGTGCAGCAGCGCTTGTTCATCGCAATCGTGGTAAGAAGCCTGTTCATGCACTCTCAGATGAGACCAAAGAACGTGTAGCCGTACTTTACAGTCAACAGTATGTCGGCAGCAACAACTGCCACTGTGCGGAACTGCTCACCGAGCGTGACGGGCTAGAGCTAAGCCCTTCCAGCGTACGCCGGATCTTACTTGCCAAGGGATTGAAGCAAACCAAGCAGCGTCGTCGCAAAAAGGCACATCAGCCGCGTGAACGTCGTTCCCAAGCCGGTGCGCTCTGGCAGATCGACGCCACACCTTTTGCGTGGCTCGAAGATCGTGCCCCCGCCTTCGCTCTTCACGCCGCCATTGACGATGCGACAGGCCTCGTTGTCGGCGCCGTCTTCAGACCGACCGAGTGCCGTGAAGGCTATTCGCTCGTGATGATGCAAGGCATTCAGAAGTACGGCATTCCGCTCGGCCTCTACAGCGACCGCCATACCATCTTCAGATCACCGAACGAGCCGCTCACCGTCGAGCAGGAGCTGGCCGGAGAAACGAAGCCGCTGTCCGATTTCGGTGAAGCTATGAAGGAACTCTGTATCACGCACCTCAAGGCACTCACACCACAAGCCAAAGGGCGCATTGAGCGGCTATGGGGCACACTCCAGGATCGCTTGGTCATCGAGTTGCGCCTGCTGGGTGTGAACACGATGGAAGAGGCAAATGCGGCGCTACCGGCGCTCTTGCGCAAGCATAACCGCAAGTTCGCCGTGAAGCCCAAAAGCGATGAGCGTGTCTACATCAAGCTCGATTCTTCCATTCGCCTGGATTATGTATTTGCGAAGCGAGAGCTGCGAACACTCGGGCAAGGCAACACGCTGTCTTACGCGAACAAGACCTATACATTCGCTAAGCCTTCTCCCTATCGACTAGATCCCAGGATGGTCGTCGAGGTACGTGAGACGTTTTCGGGAGAAGTCATCGTATGGTACGACGATACAGCAATCCATCTCGTGGAAATCGAAAAGCTCGTCCGTAAGCCCAAAGAGCAAATAAAAAAGGCGAGTTCTGCGTCGCCACGCAAACCCGCCTCCGTGCATCCGTGGAAAACCACGATGTCACAAACCCAAATCAAGCGTACCACAAAGAAAAACGATTTCCAAGACGCCTTGTATTCTCAGCATAACAGCTATGCCGAAGCGCTCTGGTGAGAGGCTTCGGCACCACTTAAAAAAGTGACATTTTCTCGGACGAGTTAGGGTGACATTTTCTCAGAAGTTTGACA
>NZ_JBHSMI010000030.1:0-106513 GCF_042655525.1 Cohnella soli | reverse complement strand
AGCTATGCCGAAGCGCTCTGGTGAGAGGCTTCGGCACCACTTAAAAAAGTGACATTTTCTCGGACGAGTTAGGGTGACATTTTCTCAGAAGTTTGACAGAAAAAAAGATATCCCCCCCTGAAAAAACGATGGCAGCACATTTTCTCTTTGTCGTTATCCCGTCCACTCAGAAAAAGTGCCGATGCTTTGCTATTGTTGCAAATGCGACGATCGGGTGGCCGATTTCCTCACCCTCAATCCCTTCAGACGCTTACTGAGTGAAAGGGATATCGACAAAAGGGGCGCGAAACGACTTCAACGTTATCGTTCTTATTTTGTCCGCTTGTACAGGAGAGGGTTAAGTTCGCTCGCCGCCAAATCGCCCGGGTTCAGCCCCGGGAACCACGACAACAAGTCACTGCGGCGGGCGTTAGTGTCCGGCTCGGCGATACGCAGTCCGTCCGCAATGTAGATGATGGTCATGACTTTGCGCATATCCGGAGTCGGATTGCCTGGCGCGCTGTGCAGCGTCCAGCCGGAATGGAAGGTGGCGTCACCAGCCGCCATAGCTCCATAGCTGACTTTATCGAATCCTTTGCCGTCGATATACTGGGCAAGCGTCCGGTGGGACTCATCGGAGATGACGAGCTTGCTAATATACCCTTCGCGCTGCGACTTCGATGCGAACACCATAGAGCCGACTTCTTCCGGAATCGGCACGAGCGGCATCCACAATGTTATTGTCTTATCCGTGTCGAGCGGCCAATAAATTTGATCTTGGTGCCACGGCGTATGCCCGCCACCCGGCTCTTTGTATAATGCCTGATCATGATACAGCCTCACTCCGTCGACACCCATCAGATCGGCTGCAATCTTCGCGAACCGCTTCGCAAGCGTAAAACGGGCCTCCTCCTCCGAATGCTGCCATAAGTTACCGATTTGGATAAACGCCTTGCCGTACGTATCGCGCTCCTCAAGCGGTTTATTTTGTCGGTTCAATGTTTGCACACATCCGCTGATGACAGGCTCGAAAGCATCAATTTCCTGTGGGGAAGCGACACCCCTAAGCAAAATATGTCCGTTCTCCTCGTAATCGGCGAGTTGCTGGGCTGTCAACTCGTATTCGCTTTCGATCGTCGGCAACGCTTGCGCATTCGTCTCGTTCGACATCGTCCATTTCTCCTTCGCTTCATTTTTATATTGTTCAAATCGATTACATTATCGCATTGCAGTCGTAGCGCTTCTACCCTGCTTGCGATACAATTCAATCTTGCAAATGTCTAGGTTACAAGTTAATTTTAATATGCGCAGATGGAAAAAACATTGTTCAAAGGAATTTTCGTTTTGTCAAAAACAACTTTCCCATTTCGAAAAAATAAGGAGACACTCGGATGCAACTATCGGAATTGCTGGCACAGAAGCCGATCGCCCCATTTATCCGTCAAAGCGATATGGCAATCCGTCGTCCTTGGACGCACCCGGAACGACGACTTCTCGACTATTTGCTTATTTTCGTTAAGGAAGGCCGTTGTCGGTTTACTGTGGATGGAGTTCCTTATGATTTCCAAGCAGGTGAATTTTGCCTCATTCAGCCCGGCCAGTTGAACGAACTCGAAGGCTTAACAAATACGATCACGCCTTTCGCCCACTTCGATATTTTTTATCATCCCGACCGCAAGCTTAGTTTTCCGACCCGCCCCGGGCAAGTCGATCTGAGTCCTTATCTGCATCTGATGCAGCCAAAGCTGAGCGACCTTCAGGGCGTGCGGATTCCCGTTCGCCTTCGGCCGCGCGACTCCGGTAAATACCGAGACATTGTGCTGCAGGCCGTTAGTCTCTGGCAGAGCCAGGATCCGCTTGACCAGTTAAGAACGCAAAACATAATGACGGAGCTTGTACTCGCTATTTTGGAAGATCATGCGGAAGAACGAGGACAGGCTAAAGAATCAGACCATACGTTAAGCTGGATTCCGTCCTACTTGTCCTACAACCTTCAGGAGTCGCTCTCCATCGAGAAAATGGCGGAGCGCGCTCACATGTCGCCTTCTTACTTCAGCGCGTTGTTCAAACGACGATTCGGACGTTCTCCCCATCGCTATTTGATCGACATGCGCATTGAGCATGCGAAGGAACTGTTATCCGGCGCCTCCTTGACACGTGATGAGATTGCATCGTATTGCGGTTTCTCAGACATTCATCATTTCTCCAAAATGTTTCGTAAAATAACGGGAATGACACCGGGCGAATGGAGCGGCAGACGTAACGGTTAAGACAAAAAAAATCTCCCGCCGAGTGTGAATTAAGTGCGTCATCAAAGAATCAGGAAGTTTTTGGAGGGTTAATCGGTTGCTCAAAAAGCAAATCGTACACTGCCAAAGAAGCAATTAACAAAGGTGATGTTGTTTACATACATCAAGTCTACTCCAACATAGAAAAATTCGACCAATTAATAACTATTATTGGATTTGTAGGAAATGTTATTAGTTATACCTACAATAATTCAAATGATAAATTTGGTGGAAGCAACAAAGGTAGACGAACAGATACTTGTTCCAAAGTATCAAGTGAGGAAAATGCTCAAGGTGAAATGGACTACACAATTAGTGGCTGTATAAAAAAAGATTCCCAAATGAGTTATTTTCTTCTACATGTAGAAAAAAAGTAAAAATAGATGATCTAAAATCATAAAATATTTACTGATTCCAAAAGAAAATGACCATCCAATATTGATGCAATTGGATGGTCATTTTGAGCGTTTGCACTTCAAAACGGATTCCTCGCCGAGTGACCGACAAAGGGATTAAATTGGCATTGCCGATAGCTACCCTCAAGCGAATTTGAAAGCAGTTTCTCACTCGGAGCCACGTCCCCCTCATGATTCCCTCAATTCCCAGCGCCGCTCCTCGCTCGCAGGTTGCATATCGTAAATCCGTTGGATTTTGACGACTTTGCGGTTAGGCCTGCGAATGAGCACGTAATCATCGTCCCACGCGACAACGATCCCCCTCACGTCGTTAATATCGAGTGCATCGCGAACGATTCTGACTTTCGTGCCGTCTTGCCGATAACGATCCAATTGTTCATCTGTCATTGCCATGAACCATTCATCCTCCTTCCTTCAAGGAGAAACCCGCCGGACAGTCGTCCATGCGGGTTTCTTCTCGTTCGTTATTCATCGCTCATGAGCGACCGCCAAAAGTATCAGCCCACATGTTCCTTCGTATCGTTCATCTCGTACCAGTAATCCAGCACTTTGCTGGACATTACTCTTTTGTTTATATACTCCGCTTGATGGGCAGTGAATTTTTCCGCCCACGGGATACCGAGCTCTTCGCACAGCTTCACGATCGTCAGCAATTCGGACCACGCAACATAACGTTTATACCAGAAAAATTGCGGATGTTCGATCATATAAGGGTATAGGTCGTCGAACTCCGTATGCTTGCTATCGATCGCACGCTCGAAATGGACTTTGGCCTGCTCCAGCTTGTTCAGCAAAAAATCGTGAGACCATTGCTCTCGATTATTGTTTTCCATCTGCTGTTCGCCTCCCTATATGCAGATTAAATATTATTATACGATATACAAACCCGAATGGGAAAGGACAAACGCCGTTTCTATTCGTCCGCGAAGGTGATCGTATTATCGTCAAGCGATTGAATCCGCACAAGCGTCTCGACGCGGTATCCATGTTCGCGAAGCGTGCGACCGCCCGCTTGGAATGCCTTCTCCAGCACGATGCCGATTCCTTTCAGACTGGCGCCGGATTGTTCGATAATCCGGATAAGTCCGCGCGCGGCGTCTCCATTGGCGATAATATCGTCGATGAACAGCACCGAATCGTCCGCACTAAGCAAGTGGCGGGAGACGATCAAATCAGTGACGATCCCTTTCGTAAAAGAAGGCACCCGCTCGCAATACGCATCAGGCTCCCCGAGCAGCGTCTTCTTCCTGCGAGCGAACACAAGAGGCACGCCAAGCACGAGCGCAGTCGCGAAAGCGACAGGAATGCCGGACGATTCCACCGTGATCACTTTCGTGACCTTCTCGTTCGAGAATCGCGCGGCGAATTCTTTGCCCATTTCCATCGTCAATTGAGGATCCACGCCGTGGTTGAGGAGAGAGTCCAGCTTAAGCACCCCCGCGTTGACGACGCTTGCTTCCTTTAATATGCGTTCTTTCAGGATGTCCATGAGTTCTCCTCCACCCGATTTCTTTTCCGTTTAACGTACCATATCCTTTTCGCAGGCGCAACACCGGGTTTTGTTGGAATAACCGACAAAATCGGCGTTTGTCCAGAAACGGTTTCATGACTATATACCCATCCGACTAACGACACACGACGACTCTATGCGACAAAAGAAGCATTTCGAGGAAATTTGCGCTTGTAACGAAACTTTTCCATGATTTGTAATGTCTCTATACATATAATGAAGTTATAAGGAAGGAGGGGACGGGCACATGACAAAACGCGCAGCAATGAGACTGAAAATAAGCATGGCAATCGTGCTGTCCGCCGTCCTCGTGTCTTGCAGTGCAGAGTCTCCGGATACCGCATCAACTGCTTCGCAGAAGCCCCCCGCGAAATCGGGCAATGCAGAGACGCCGACACCCGGTTCTGATCGAAGCGATGCATCGGATCCGTCCGGACCTGCAAGTTCAACGTGGAGCCCTGCATCCTCCCCTGCTCCATCCGCTTCGAATGCTGGAAAAGAAAACACGACGAACAGTGAACATAACGACCCTTCCGACGCCGTTGAAGCCTCGAAGCTCGAACCATCGCCACCGAAAGCCGGATCGTCGAAGGAGGCCGCTTTTAACTTCAAATCGCCTTCGCTCGCTAATATTAAACTCGGCGACACGGATGATGTTATTATTAAGAAATACGGCTTGCCCGTCGAATCTTACCCGCTGCCAGGCGATGAAGGGACGATTGACATATGGGAATACGATGGCTTATCGATCGGTCTCGATGAAACTTCAGCAGTCGTTTACATCGAAGTGAACGCCGATAAGGCTAAGACCGGTATTCTGGGACTGAAGCTTGGGATGGAGGGCTCGGACGCCGCCAAGCTGCTCGGCATCCCGGTCGACGGTATGTCGAACGTATTAACGGCTAAAGTCACCGGGGGCTGGGTCAAGCTTGATCTGGATCCGGATACCCGTGCCGTACTTACGATCCGGCTGTTGTCCTTGGACGAATAAAAGAAGCCCGTTGCCGTTCTGCCCGATTTTGTACGAATTTTCATACACATACGCTCGTCCAGTTGCTGATCTGCTCGATTTTGTACGAATTTTCATACACATACACTCGTCCGGTTGCCGACCTACCCGTTTTTGTGTGAATTTTCATACACATACCCCGTCCGGCCGCCGATCCTCCCGATTTTGTACGAATTTTCATACACATACGCTCGTCCAGTTGTTAATCGTTCGACGCTTATTCGAAGCTATCGTCGATTGTACCGTCGTAGAAAGGACCTCAGCCCCCACATTGAAGTGGTGGAAATTGAGGTCCTTTCACGTGTGCAAAGGGACGTTCGCCTGTCATGCGAACACTTTTGAACAGCCCCTTTTTGCGTATTGCATCAATTAGTCGGAAGTTCTCCGCGTTCCGCCAGCATGTGTACGGCAAGCACGAACATAGCATGCGACCAAGTAAGCGGAACGACCCAAGCGGTCTCGCCCGTCTCACGATCGACTTGTTCCGGCAGTAGTCCGGACGGCGTCGTATGTTCCAAAGCGTACTCCAAATGCCGTCTTGCCTCATCGTAACGTCCTTGCAGCGTTCTGTAATGGCCAAGCCACAACGTCGTTAGAATCCATGGATTGCCGCCGATGTAAGTGTCATTCTCGTACCGCTTGATCCCGCCGACTTTCGGGGACGTCAGCAGCGCTTCGATCGCATCCGCTGTACGAGTCATTCTCGGATTATCGACTGGAACCGCGCCGAACGGCACGGCAAGCCCAAGTAGGCTAATATCGACGATCGAGTCGTAATCAAGAACGAACGATTGATAGCTTTTGTCTCTCGGTTTTACCGTTCCACGCGCTCCGCCCGCAACAGAGGCTTCGTAATCCCATGGGCTGACATTCAGCTTGAGGCCGCGGTAATAAGCGCCCTTATCTTCGTTCCAGCAGTGTTCTTCGATCGAAGCCGCAATTCTCTGCGCGAGGGTCTCCCATTGATCTGCGAGCCCGTTGTTTCCCTTACGGCGAGCGAACGATGCAGCTGCGGACAATCCGCCGAAAACCGCTGCTGCAGAATACGTATGCTCCGCAAGTCGTTCCTCCCACAAGTCCATGCTCGGCAATGGCAGTCCGGTTTCGGGATCGATAAACTTGGCCAGGAAAGCCGCTCCCTTTTCGATGGAAGGCCACATGCGCTCCACAAATTCCGGGCGCTCACCGCTATGAAGATAATATTCCCACATCCCCCAGATGAGCGAAGAGCCTTCGTCGATCTGCAATCCCCAATGGGGTGCGAGACTGCCGTCGTGATAATGGCGTTGCTGCCAGGAACCGTCAGGCTCCTGTGCCGTAATGGCCCAGTCGTAGAACTTCTCAGTCAGAGCGCCAAGACCTGCCTTGTTAAACGCCGTCGTGACGAACGCAGCGTCTCTGCCCCAGCTATAGGCGTAACCACCGCAGCGGCTGAACGTCTCGTCGAACTCCGGCGCGGCGACGATCGTTCCCGTCGCTTCGTCCGCCATCAGCTTCATCGCAAGCAAAGAGCGTTCGTATAAGGCGGAGATACGCTCGTTCCCGCCAGGGCAAGGCGCAGCTGCGGATAAGTAATCCGCCCAATACGCAACCATGTCATTAAACCAGTCGTCGTACGTTTTCGACTTCGCCGTCTCCAGCGCTTCGAGAGCCTCTTTTCGGGAGTGCCCGGCTGCGATATAAACGGGAAGAACGACCGACTGCCCCGGTTCGATATCGGTAATCGTCCATTGCACTGAGCCGTCCGGCTTCATATCGATGCGACTGCCGTTCAAGGCACCTTCGCACGATTGCTTCCAAGCTCCTTGACCGGCTTGATAGCCGCTGCATATTGCCGTACTGCCGACTGCGAACGCGTACTGGTGGCGGAAGTGCAGAAGCGCGTCGTGATCGCCATAGAACTCCGTTGTCATATACAATTCGTTTTCCATAATTCGGAACGACCCGTAATGGAAGAAGTCCAACTTCAACGGATCGTGCCCCGTATTCGTAATCCGATATCCTCTAGCCATTATAGACTGTCCCGGTATGGCGAAATCTGTCTGTTCCACTTCGACCGGAAACGTGGAGTGCGTGGAAACGACACGGTACGCATTCGTGCCAGGCACGTAGCTTGCAGCATGAGCCCATCCTTCCGCAGGATCGTCGAACCAGGTTACGCCCCCCGGCGTACTCCCGATTTTCAATCCTGTTCGGATTTCGTCTACATGCTGAGGGTAGTCGATGTGCGGCCACCACAGTCGGTAAAGTCTCCCGGTCGAACCGAGAGAGACCAGCATAGCGGAGTTGCCTGCGATCGCATCGACAAGGTAAGGCTTCTTGCGTAAATGTTGTTGCATTTGGTCGTTCATCGTGAACTGCTCCTTTGCAGCCCGGAACAAACGGACGACTCTCCCGGGCCGGGTAGTTGTGTTTCACATCGCTGCCTTGCTCGCAAGCCAGCGCCCGAAGCGAACGTCGATCACGCGAAGCATCCGCGGCCGTCGTTACGCTCCCCCCTCGGGAACCGTGAATCGTCCTCATTCCATTGTACCCGATCCGCGTTTTCGTTCAACCCCCGCTGTCCAACGATGGCCCATCTGAACTGCTGTGCGTACGCACGTTATAACAAGCTTTGCAGCCAAAGCGCTCCCAAGGTCACGAGCAAGACGGGCAGCGTTAGCAGAAAACCGTATTTCATGTACTGTCCCCAGCCGATATGCACGCCATCCCTGCGCAGTATAGCAAGCCATAACATCGTGGCGAGCGATCCGATCGGCGTCAGCTTGGCTCCGACCGACATCCCGATAAGACTGGCGAAAGGGAACACGCCGATCTCGTTTAAGCTGGAGATCGACAACGAGGAGATCAGAACAGCCGGCAAATTGTTAAATACGGCAGCCAGCAAGGAGAACAGTGTCCCGGCACCGAACACGGACGACGCGAGCCCCCGGTCCGCCAGCGGCTGCAGCAAATCGGGAAACCAATCGACTGCACCGTGCACATACATGTTATACACGATCAAGTTCATCGCCAATGCGAACGCAACGATCAGCCATGGCGTTCTGCGCACGATGTCGGCCGAACGTACGCTTTGCGTCGCCGCTCCCGCCGCCCAGAGCAGAAGTGCACCCCCGCAGGCGATGAACGATACAGGTACATCGAGCGTTTCCGATCCGAAATATCCGATCAGGATCAACAGAAAGACAACCCATGACAGCCGAAACACGACCGGATTGACAATCGCCGTCCTCGGCACTGGAAATTGCGGCAGCCGCGGCTTCGGATTCAACGCGTCACGTCGTATCGTACGCCCAAATACGAGCAGCAGCACGGCAACCGTCGCCGCCGAAGCCGCTAGACCCGGAAAGACCATATGACGCGCATAGTCGCCGAACGACATACCGAAGTAATCCGCCGTCAAAATATTCGTCAAATTACTGACCATGAGCGTCCCGCTAGCCGTATCCGCAATCAGGCCGACAGATAAGAGAAAGGCGATTCTCGCTGATTTGCCCATGCCTAGAAGCGCTGTTACTTCCAATACGATCGGCGTCATAATTAGAATCGTGCCGTCGTTGTTGAAGAATGTCGTAACTAAACACGAAAACAACGCAAGTCCAGTCAGAAGCAACAGCCGTCTTTCGTGAAACTTGCGTACGATATGAAGCGATGCCCAGCGGAAAAAGCCGTTGCCGTCCATCACCGCCGTCAGCACCATAATGCCGATCAGCGACAACGTCGCGTTCCAAACGACCTGCCATATATAGCCTGCATCTTCCCAGGCAAGGGACCCGGTCGCGAGTAGCAGAAGCGCTCCAGGCATCGCAAGAAACGCTTCGTTAATCCCTTTCGGGCGGAGAATGATCAGTATGAGAGTAACTGCAAATACGAGAATGGATAATAGCAATAAAATCATGTCAGCAAACTCCTCAAGTCATGCCCGTCCATGCTGCCTCATAGAGTAGAAGAGCAGCCGGACAAGGTCCGTGTCGGGAGGTTCCGCTCGAATGAAGCAATGGGCGCTCAGCATTCAAGTCGCATTAGTGTTTATCGGAACCGTGGTCGGGGCGGGTTTCGCCTCCGGCAAGGAAGTCATGCAATTTTTTACCCGCTTCGGGTATTGGGGACCGCTTCTCATCTTCGTATCCACGATTTTCTTCGTCTGGATAGGCGCCAAAGTGATGCTGCTCGCGGCCAAATTGCAAGCGAAGTCGTATGAAGACTTGAACAAGCACCTGTTCGGCGAAAGAACGGGCAAGTGGGTAAGCTTGCTTATGCTCGTCATTTTACTCGGAGTCAATGCCGTCATGCTCGCGGGCGCGGGTTCGATCTTCTCCGAACATCTCAATCTAAGTTATCAGACGGGCTTGATCGTCACGATGTTCGCTTGTTTCATGCTTCTACGCAAAGGCATGAACGCTATTCTGTCAATCAATACGTTCGTCGTGCCGCTTATGATCGGATTTACCGCGTTTCTCGTCGTCGAGACGCTTAGACAGCCCGTATCCGGCGCGTGGCTAACCCGCGAAAGCGAGTTGTCTCCGTGGGCCGCTTTGTTATCGCCGTTCCTCTACGCCGCCTTTAACCTGTCAATGTCGCAAGCGGTGCTCGTTCCGCTCGGCTCCGCGATCAACAATCCGGTCGTGCTGCGCCGAGGCGCATGGCTGGGAGGCATCGGCATCGGCTTTATGCTGCTCGCCGGACATTTGGCATTGTCGGCAAAAATGCCGGATATCGCCCTTTTTGACATTCCTATGGGCGGCATCGCTTTGTCGCTAAGCGCATGGCTGCACTGGATTTATGTCCTGCTCATTTTCATGGAGATTTTCACGACGCTCGTCGCTGACATCTTCGGGCTAACGCTCCAGTTGGAGACAAGGTTGAAAACTTCGCCTTGGATCATAACAGTGGCGCTGCTTCTGCTTTGCTTCCTCGCCGGACAGTTCGGGTTCGGACCGCTTTTGTCCGCGCTGTATCCGACATTCGGATTGCTTAGCCTTGGCTGGCTGTTCCTGATCGGCCGAGACAGACCAGAAGCGTAAATCCCGCCCAATCCGCCTAGTCCGAACGCCCCAATACGAGGGTCCGCGCTGTCGGAAGACCTGAAGTTATCGCCTTCGCAACGCTTGCATGACAAGTGAACAGCAACACTTGCCGGGTGCGCGACAATTCCTCGATGACCGGTATCGTATGCTTCAGCCTGACCTCGTCGAAATGAACGAAAAGGTCATCAAGCAACAACGGCAGCGGCTTGTCCGGAGAAGCCGCTTCGCACAGCGCGAATCTCATCGCCAAGTAAAGCTGCTCTTGCGTGCCGCGGCTCAGGAAAGCACTATCGATCAGTTGCTTCTCCGCCGTTTCGGCGAACAGCGCCTTCGTCTCGCCGGGAGCCACAATGCGGACGTAAGCGCTATCCGTCATGCGGCGAAAATGGCCCGACGCCCGCAGCAGCACTTCAGGCTGCTTTTCTTCCTCGAACACCGCTTTCGTTCTTGCGATGAGCCGCTCGCTCAGAGCAAGCACCGCATACCTTTCGGCAAGCGTCTCCAGCTTGCTCTGCAGCTCCCGAAGGCGCTGTACGGCGTCTTCCTGCTCTGCATCTCCGCGCTGCCGCTCCAGCTCTTGCGCGAGTCTTCCGCGCTTGTCGAGCCGCTCCGCGCGCAACCGCTCTGCTTCTTCGAGCTTGTCATTTGCTTCGGCGGTCATGGCAGTCAAAGCGGCTGCATCATAACGGCCTAACATCTCGTACAGCCGCTCCTTCGCTTCTTCGCCTTTGCCCGCCTCGAGCCGTATGCGGATTTCCCCGGCTTCCCTTCTCAGCGCACGGCTCCGTTCATCTACGGCCAGACGGACACCCATTGCGTTTTCGTTCCGCTCCCCCGCCTCCTCCAACATCGCGGAAATGCCTTCTTCCGCTACAGCAAGTCTTAAGGTTGCCTCTTCCATTGCCAAATCTGCCTCGGCCATCAGTTGATCCAATCGCTCCGCTTCCGCTTTTGCCGCGGCCATATCCGCAGACGCACGCGCCAGCCAGCTCGCCGTTCGTGCGGCGTCTTTATCGGGCACTGCCGTCGTTCCTAGTCCGCTTGTGCTCTCGCATATCTCACGCAGCTTGCAGACTTCGGCTTCATATTCGCCGATCGTCTCATCAAGCGCTAACGCCCTTTCCAAAACGCGGTTGCGCCTTCGCAGCGCAGCCTGCCCCTGCTCGGCCAAGCCAAGCAGTTCCGGCAAGCTGTCCGGCTCCAGGCCGGTCGGCAGCTTCCGCTCTGCGAGCCAGCGCTGCCAGTCCTCGCGTATCGATCGTTGCTTCTCGCGGCACTCCGCTGCGTCGGCCAGTACGAATTCTCGCTCCCTGCGCGTTTCCTGCAGTCGGCTCATCAGTTCGCCTCGCTTCGCGTCGCCCCGCTCGGCTGCTTCGAACTCCGCCAGTCGATCATATACGGCCTCCCGCAACCGTTGCCAAATATCGTCTTCGGAAGCGGAGGCCCGCAGCAGTTCATTTAGTGGCGGTGTATCCGCCGACTGAGCATGCTCGCCTCGAATTTCTGCGCCTAGTCCGGCTGCAGCCGTCTCCGGGTGGCGAAGCAACTGCCGTAACGCTTCGCCGAAGTTAAGACGCCCACGGCGCAGCTCTGACACCGCGTGCGAAGCCTCCCTCTCGGATGGGCCTTCGTTTGCGCTCCGACCGGTCGACTGCACCATCCGGAACGTGATAGCGGCAGCGACGACGAACGCGAGCGCCAGCAACGCCGAACCTCGCGCGCCTTGCTCACCGATACCGCCCATCATATAGAGAACCGCGAACGCAATCGCAAGCATAGAAAATACGCCGCCAAGCCAGAATCTGCGGAAAGGGTCCGCCTTCCGAGCTCTCCCTGCAGTATGCCCCGATCTTGATCTTGATCGCTTCGGGCCATATGCCATTTGATTCGGTTCACCCGATGCCACCTGAGGTTCCGACATGCCGCCTGCAGCAACGGCAGCCGCCGCGCGGGTGCGCTCAAACTCGCGTCTCGTATCCTCAGCGCGATGCCACGCCTGCAACAAAGCAGATTTCGTGCGGGGAGCGAACAAGCCGAGCATCGTATCCTCTGTCGCCGTACCATCTGCCGCCGATGGAAGCCCCTCGCCCGTATTTAATTCGGCAGTGAGAGCGGCTTCCGCCCGCGCAAGCCGTTGAAATTCGCCCTGTAGCGCCGCATTCGACTTCTCCGCCTCCGCCCACATCATCTGCACGGAGCGGATTTGCCCGCGCTCGGCGGCCAGCCCGCCGAACGCGAGCAACTCTGCCTCTCCCCAACCCGAGGAAATACGCGAAATCGCGCTCTGAACGGCTTCATCGAGTGTTCTGCGCTCGGCTTCCAACTCCGCTCTCTCGTCGCGCTTGGCGGAGATCGTCTCCCTCATACCGTCCAGCCGCGCCCAATCGGAAGCGGTGGCGGCCAGCGCCTCATCCCAGACGAGTCGTGCGCGCCGTTCCTTCCTATCGTCGGCCCGGCTGCGCGCATCGACGTATACCCTCTCAGCTTCCTCCTTCACCTTCAAAAGTCGTTCCCATCTATACGTCGCGTCCTCAGCCATCAGCGATGCATTCGGGTTGTCCAGACGGCTTCTTACTTCTGCATCCTCTGCCAGCAATACTTTCCGCTTTAACCACCATTCTCTCAATTCAACGGCTTCTTGCCATCTTGCAGCTTCCAGGCGTAGATTAGGTAATTCGCGTTCCTCTCCGGCAATCGCCGCTTCCAATCGAGCCAGTTCCTCCTCGGTCTCAACGTAGACGAGAACTCGGTCTTTCCGCTCCCGGATCGCAGACTCAAGTACTCTCATCTCGACGAGCAGCTTGTTCATCTCCTGCGTTGAACCTTTCGGCCGGTACAGCTTGTCCATCTCCGCAGCGATTTTACGCCTTGCTCCCGTCAGCGCCGTTCCTCCCGCCAATCCCGCATGGTACAAATAATTGCCGATTTCCTCGCCTTGAAGTGTCCGCAATTCATGCAGCTCGTTCAGCGATACAGCAAACAGTTGGCGGAATAACCTTTCCGAGATGCCGCCAAGGTGAGTTTTCTCCCACTCGGCTTGACCGATCGTCTTCTCGAAGTCGTTGCCGTCGCGTAAAGTAAGCTCTCCGCTTCGCTCCGCGTATCGCTCGAGTATCCACCGACGACCGTCCTTCTCTTCAACGAACAACCGACCGCCATGGCGGCCGCCATGAATCGGCTCCCCGCGTTCGACAAGATCTTTTCTCGTCGGAAAACCGTACAGCATGCTCCGGACAAAACGAAGAAGCGTGCTCTTGCCCGCTTCGTTAGGTCCGTATAAGACGGTAATCGGCGTCTCGAACGTTAGCTTGACCGCTCGCAGCGCGCCGTAACCGTCGACTTGAAGCTCCGTGATTCGCATCGTCGCGCTACCGCCTTTCCCATTCGGTCCTTCCGGACCTTGCTCCGGGATTCCCCGCCTAAGCATTTACGCGCCGTCGTTCGCTTCGCCTTCGCGTAAATACGACGCGGATAGTTCCATAGCTTGCCGGACCCATGCCGATCGTTCCTCGTACGTTCTCTTTTGCAGCCAATCGCGCAACCTCGGCTGCGTCGCCAACGCTTCCGCCGCTTCTTCAAGCAAAGTCCGGGTCAGAGCTTCGTCATTTGCGACCGAGAGCCCGATACGCAGCAATTCTCCGAGAAACCCTTCTTCCCCCGATACCGACTCCAGCGACCAAACGCCTCCCGTCCTAACGACGATCGAGTCGGGCCATAACCAGCCGTCCGTCTCTTCCGGAACCCCAAGCCACTCTCTTAGCTCTTCGAGCCACTCATCGGCGACGTTCGGTTGAAGCAATTTCTCGTGCAAAGATCCCCGGCCCTCCAGGCGGAACCTTGCAACAACGGGACGTCCTGCAGCATCCGCTTGCACTTTCTCGGCCGTTGCGAGCAACCGATGCTTAAGTTCCTGTTCCGTCCCGATGCCTTCGATCGACACGGCCGCCTCCTGCCATACCACATCGGCAAGATCGCGGAACTTCATTGCCACCCTCCCCGTATCCGACACGGAGACGACGTATGCCCCCTTCGGCCCGGTCTCCTTTATGTTTCTCCCCTGCGTGTTGCCGGGGTAGACGACATGAGGGTACTCCCTCAACACACGCCGATCGTGTACATGGCCAAGCGCCCAATAATCGAAGCCGGATGCGGATAGTTCTTCCAATTTGCATGGCGCATAATTGTCGTGTTTCGCATCACCGTCCACATTCGCGTGAAGCAACGCCAAGTGAAAAGGCGCCCCCTCGCGGATGTGAAAACGGAGCGCCAAATTATCCGAGACGGCAGCCGTCGCATAGGAAATGCCATATACATGCGCGACAAGCTCGCCCGCACGGTTGAAAGCCGGCAGGCATTCAACATCGCCAGAGCTAAATACGTTCACGCCTTCCGGCCAATCGAGCTTTGCCTTACGACCGCTCTCAGGGTCATGGTTGCCATGTACGACGTACACAGCGCTTCCGGTGGAGACGATATCCGCAAGCGCCCGCTGCAACCGAAGCTGCGCCCGCAACGAACGATCCGCCGCATCGAACAAGTCGCCGGCGATAACGACGAAATCGGGCCGCTCCTGTCTCACGAGCGTACACAACCCTTGCAACGCGGCGAAGGTTGACTCGCGCAATCTGTCCCGCACCGTCTGCGGCGCCTTCGACAACCCGACGAACGGGCTGTCGAGATGCAAATCCGCCGCGTGAACGAATGTAAATGCAGCGCCGCCGCGCGCTGTCGTCATGACTCCTCTCCGTAGGTCTCCGACTCTTCTTCTGCTGCTGCCGTCTCGGTCGAGAACGACAAGTAAATCTTTTTCAGCTCGCTGATGACTCGGTTCAATCCATACGTCTTCTTCGCTTTGTTCCAGGCCGCTCTTCCCATCTCATAGCGGAAATGCGGATCGTTGATCACGGTTTCGAGCGCCCCCGCGAGAGCGATCGGATCCTCCGGCGGAACAAGCAGACCGTTCGTTCCATCCTCGATCTGCTCTGCGATGCCGCCAATATTGCTGCCGACGAGCGCCAACAAACATAGCGCCGCTTCTGCAAACACCGAACCGAATGCCTCCGCGCGGGACGGCAGAACAAATACGTCGAAGAACGGGAGCATTTCCTCTGGATGAAGCATGTAACCGTAAAAAATGGTGTCATCATATATGCCAAGTTCTTGGGACAGCATCTCCAGCTCTTTACGGATTGGACCATCTCCGATGATGTGCAACACAAACGGAGCGCCCCGCTTGCGCAATTCCGCGCATGCGTGCAGCAAAATATCGAGGCCTTTGGCCGGTACGAGTCGGCATACGGTCACCAACTGCGTGACTTCGTTCTCGTGCGGGACAGGCTTGAATCTTTTCTCATCGTATCCGTTCGGAATGACAACCGTCTTCTCAGGTTCTTGCAAATACTTGCCGATATATTGGGAGAAGGAATGCGATACGGTCATTAGCCGGTCGGTCGCATGCTCCAACTCGCCGTAGATGGAAGTCAGAAATCGGTGCTCCGGACCGCCTTCCTTGATGCGGCCGTTCAGAATGAGTTCCCGCTCGTAACTCGAATGCACTGTCATAAGCACTGGTGTGTCCGGGAATACGCGCTTCATTGCGAGCGCCGCGATCGGGTGATGGGCATGAATCAGGTCAAACTTCTGCCCGGCAAGTCTCAGTTTCACCCACCACAAATAATCTTTAAGCGTCTGAACGTATTTATCGACAATGGCGTTGCCTTTACCTGAATAGGCATGCCGATCAAACGTGGCGAATTCGAACTCTTCCTGGCCTTTGTTGCGAATCCTTCTCGGCAGCGAGAACAACTCCATCTGCCAGCCGAGTTTACGGAACCTCTCCCCGATATAGGGAACCATGGACGAGACGCCTCCGGGTTGTTCCGGGGGGAAAAACAGCGCCTGCAAAATATTCAAGGGCGATTCCTCCTTGCTCTCTCTACTCTCGGAATTTATGATATATTAGAAACATATGTTCTGCAAGTGACCTCGATCAGCCAAAGGAGTGCCGCATGTACATAACGATGACCGCCAACAATTTCGGACTCCTTTTCTCATCCGCGATGACCCTTGTTGTCGTTGCGCTTATGCTTTTTATGTCTTACCGGCTTTACGCTCGTAATCGGAGGCAAACATACCGCACGCTACTGACTTCTCTCGCCTTCGTTCTTGCTTATCACATTCTTCAGCTTGCGATCACGATTAAAATGACACCGGATACGACTGCGATTGTTTTCGTCGGGAAGCTTCTACATGTATATGCGTTTATCGTCATCAACTTCGCGATTTTCGAACTTTATCACCGAAGAAGACCGCGGACGAGAGCATGGTTTTTCGGCTTACTCGTCACAGGACTGCTTGTCGCGGCGCTCGACGCATTCGCCGGCTCGACAGGAGCCAAAGGCGCATGGACGGATCGGTTGCAATCGACGCCGGCGCTCGACGGATACTTACTGTTTCTAGGCCCATTGTTCGTGCTCATGTTCGTCCCCCACGTCGGACAGCCGCGGAAATATATGGCCAGCCTGATGATCGCCTTCACGACGCAACTGGCTGTGATCTCAGGCACGTACTGGGCACCGGAAGCGCATGCATTCAAGACGATCTCGGGACTTCTTCCCGTCTGTTATTACATTCTGCTCTTCGCCTTATTATTCGAACGCGTCGTTGAAATTCTTCAGTCGGTCTACCGCTCCTCGATTACAGACGGGCTGACGAGCTTGTACAACCGCCGCTATTTTATGGGCAGGCTGGATCAGGCGATCCAAAGCGGAAGCGCGCTCGGCGTTATCTTCTGCGACATCGACAATTTCAAGAAACTGAACGATACACATGGGCACCACAAGGCAGATGGCGTGTTGAAAATGACGGCATCCATCCTGATGGAGGAGACGGACAGCATCGGACTGGCCGGCCGCTACGGCGGCGAGGAGCTTGTCGCTTTCGTCGTTGGCACTCCCGAAACCGTGCAACAGACGGCTGAATCGATTCGCGCCCGCACGGAACAGGAGACGATCGTCACGGTAAGCGTCGGTTACAGCATCGCGATGCCCGGCGAGCCGGGCGAGACGCTAATGAAACAGGCGGACCAGGCCATGTATTACAGCAAAACAAACGGCAAAAACAGAGTAACAGACTACGCGACGTTCGGAGAAGGCAAATCATCCACTCGTCCAAAGCAAAGAAGAAGCAGCGGCAACGCCTGATTGCAGATCAAGTCGGGCGTTCGTCACCAACCGGCAATGCCCCGGCTCCGCGTTTACCCAAAATCATTTGCCACGGGTAAAATGTCCAATCCGAGAAACGCCAAGCTCATACAATAAGTGTAGACCGAGGAGAGGGGCGGCGACGCAATGCCGGCCGAAACCCGCTTCGGTATTCTAACACTCATGTACATGAAGGAGGAATTCGGATGTCTGGTGCAGTCCACGGAATGTTTGCAGCGGCAGCCATCGTTCTGGTACTTTACATCTTGCTGGTCATCGTCCTGCGTGCTGGTTACTAAGCTCTGATCTGATCGGGATTTCCCCCGTCACAGAAGCAAGCCTGAGATATCCTCGGCTTGCTGTTCTTTTTTTTTTAACAATTCACAAACAAGCGAAAGCCCCAACGGGAGAGAATAGCGTTACAGGATCACCCTATCAACTGCTCCGGCGCCTGTTGAAGAACAAATAAGGTTACGACGTAACGTTTTTCCATACTAAAACCCAATATGGGTCCTGTGGAATACCAATAACGTTATGCCACCATCTTATTCTCGCTGCCGCAGCTATTTCGGGTCGAATAAGACTGTGCCATAGCACTATTTCGCTGCCTATTGGACTTTTGTTAGTCGATTGAGCCGTCGTAGTTTTTTTAAAAAATGAAAATCGACATCTTCGCAGATGCCGACGCAACTTTATTCCAGTTTTAAGAGAACACGTAAGCTTCTAAGGCGGCGGCAACTCCGTCTTCGTTGTTCGACAACGTAACGGCGTCCGCCTTCTCCTTCACTTCAGGTGGCGAGTTGTCCATCGCCACTCCTTTGCCCGCAAAAGCGATCATGCCAAGATCATTATAATAATTGCCGAGCGCGAGAATGCTTTTACGCGGAATGCCACGCATGGCGGCAAGCCGCTCTAGCGCCTTACCTTTCGTCGCCTCGTGGGATTGAACATCGATGAAGTTGTCTCCGCTGCGCACGAATTGAAGCTTTGACTTCCATGTCCCCCACTCCGTCTCCACACCGTCCATCATTTCTTTGGACGCATATATAGACAGCTTGACGAGCCGCTCCGGGAACGCATCATCCTTACGGCGGCTGATCGGTTGTGCCTTCAGATTGCGATACATCGTCTCCGCTTCTTCTCCAATTGCCTCGGTGAATAGATCAAATGCCGTATTCATATCGAAATGAATGCCTCTTTCGCGGCAATAGTTGATGTAAGGGAAGGCCGAGTCATGCGAGATCACAGTGTCGAACAAAATGCTCCGACTTTCGCTATCGACAACGGACGCCCCGTTATGGGTAATCATTGTGCCTTGTAAGCCAAGCTCCTTAAGCACCGGCAATGCGCTCGTGGACCCTCTCCCCGTGCAAAGAACGATCTCCGCGCCCCTGCTCGCCGCCTCACGGACAGCCCCCCGAACCTTTGGCGTCAGCTCGTGATGATCGTTCAGCAGCGTACCGTCTACATCCAATGCGATCATTCGGTAGTTCATTCGTTATTGCTCTCCTTCCGGTAATTGCGCAAGATGTCAACTTCCTCTTCGCGAAGTTCGCGCCAGCTTCCTGGAGGCAAATCAGGATCGAGCTGGAGCGGCCCCATCGAGACGCGGCGTAAATAAAGCACTTTCTTGCCAACGGCCTCGAACATTCGTTTTACTTGATGAAATTTGCCCTCGTGGATTGTCAGCTCGACCCAGCTTAACGCTGCTTCTCCCATAGCGGATGATAACTTCACCGCATCGGCCAGTTGCTGGGCGTATTCACCGTTATCGTCTGCGGCGTCACCTGCGGTTAAGCCGGCAGGATGCCGTGACAAGATAGACAATTGAGCGGGCATCGTCACATAGCCATCGTCAAGCGTTACGCCCTTCGCAAACGCTGTTTTATCTTCTTCTCCGACAACGCCCGCCACGAGGGAGCGATACGTCTTTGGCACATGTTTTTTTGGCGACAGCAGTTCGTGGGCCAATTTACCGTCATTCGTAAGCAGTAGCAGCCCTTCCGTGTCCTTATCCAATCTGCCTACCGGGAAGGGGGACAGCACCGTTACGTCATCGTCCTCGATCAAGTCGAGAACCGTACGCTCACGGGTGTCTTCCGTAGCCGAAATCACACCTGCCGGTTTGTGAAGCATGACGTAGACGGTATCCCGATAGCGGATCGTCTCACCGTCCAGCTTCACGATATCCTCAAGGGGGTGAATCTGCATGCCGGGGTCTTTCACCCGCTTGCCGTTCACTTCCACTGCGCCTTGTTTGACCAGTATTTTAATACCGCTTCTCGTACCATAGCCGAGATTGCCGAGCATTTTATCGAGTCGTATCGTCGCTTTCATACGTTGTAACCTGCTTTCCTCGTTGAGGCTGTTGTGCATCTTAGTTAGGTATAACAGTAGGGGAGTTGTGCGGATTTGTCCAACGTTTTCGGTCCAAGCAGTATTTGAAAAAAACACGAACCGCCTGTTTAACGCGGTCCGTGCTTTTCCGACGCTTGGCGACGGCGCTTCTAGTACGCTGAGAGCGTGCTGCAAGACGGTTTGACCAACTTGCGACGCGACTAGTACGCTGCGAGCGTGCTGCAAGACGGTTTGACCGACTTGCGACGCGACTAGTACGCTGAGAGCGTGCTGCAAGACGGTTTGACCGACTTGCGAGGCGTCTAGCACGCTGAGAGCGTGCTGCAAGACGGTTTGACCGACTTGCGAGGCGTCTAGCACGCTGCGAGCGTGCTGCAAGACGGTTTGACCAACTTGCGACGCGACTAGTACGCTGCGAGCGTGCTGCAAGACGGTTTGACCGACTTGCGACGCGACTAGTACGCTGAGAGCGTGCTGCAAGACGGTTTGGCCGAACACGCAACTTGACTTACACTTGTCCGCCTTTGCCCGCGCGATCGAGCGCCGCTTGGATTTCCAGCGACAGCTCTTTTAATCCCCACACGTCGTCGTTTTCCCATAGTTCGTTGAAACGAAGCTGGAATTGCGCGGCTTCCCGCACCCTTCGGAAGAAATACAACTCCTGGATTTCGTTAAGCACCCTTCTGACCACGACAGAACTCTCCTCGAAGTCTTGCTGCGCGTCTACGATCTCCTGACGGATGCTGGACATTTCCGTATCCAGCAGGAATGCTGCTTCGGCTGCGTTACGCAGCCTTTCTTTGACATGAATCGGAAGCTGATCCCGGTATTTGTAATTGAGCGAATGCTCGATCGTCGCCCAGAAATTCATCGACAACGTACGAATTTGAATTTCCGCGAGTACCGGCTTAGAGCCAATAGATGTCTGTACCGGATATTCCACGATCAGATGATAGCTCCGATACCCGCTTTCTTTATAATTCGTAATGTAATCCTTCTCGTATACGAGCTTCAGATCCTTCCGCAGACGAATCATCTCCGCCACGCGGTATATGTCGTCCACGAATTGGCACATGATACGGATGCCCGCAATATCTTCGATACCAAGCTCGATACGATCCAGCGGAACGGACAGCTTGCGGGCTTTGGCCAGAATGCTCGATACCCGCTTCACCCGCCCGGTGACGAATTCGATTGGCGCATACTCGTCCCTTGCCTTCAGCTCCGAGCGGAGCGCCTTCAGCTTCACTTTCAGCTCTTCGGTCGCTTGCTCGTAAGGAAGCAGAAATTTTCCCCAGTCACGTCCGTCCATCGGTACTCCTCCTAACGATGATCAGCTCCGACCGCTTGCGTGATGCGCGAATATCCATCTTGTTTCAGCAACCTCAGCAAGCCTTTGTGCAACTCTTTTAATAACGCAGGACCTTTGTAGATCATCGCTGTATACACTTCAACAAGGCTGGCTCCCGCCTTGATCTTCTCGTATGCGTCTTCCGCCGTGAAAATACCGCCCGATCCGATAATCGGCAACTTGCCTCCGGTCATCGCGTACAGGCTGCGGACGACTTCAGTTGAGCGTTTCGTCAGCGGTCGGCCGCTGAGACCGCCCGTCTCCCCGGCGTTCCCGTGCGTCAACCCGTCCCGCCCGATCGTTGTGTTCGTAGCTATAATGCCCGACATGCCACTAAGCTGAATCGCTTCCGCCATATAGGCCAACTGCTCCTCAGAGTTGTCCGGCGCTACTTTTACAAGGATCGGCTTCGGCTGCTCGCCGCGTTTCCTTGCTTGTATCGCCATCTCGTCCTTCACTGCATCGAGTAGCCCGCGCAGCTCATCTCCATGCTGCAAAGCCCGCAAATCCGGCGTATTCGGAGAACTGATATTCACGACGAAGAAATCTCCGTAAGGGAAAAGCTTCCGGACGCAGGCGCGATAATCGTCTGCCGCATTCTCGTTCGGCGTTAGCTTGTTTTTACCTATGTTGACTGCAATGGGGATGCGTCTGCGTCCAAGCTTCGAGAGTCGCTCGGCCATCACGTCCGCCCCATCGTTGTTGAAGCCCATCCGATTAATGAGAGCTTCGTCCGGAGGAAGTCTGAACAGGCGCGGCAGCTCGTTGCCGGCTTGTCCTTTCGGCGTAACCGTGCCGACTTCCATGAAACTTAAGCCGATGCGGGACAATCCCGTGACCGCTTTCGCATTCTTATCCAGACCTGCGGCCAGGCCGACCGGATGGTGAAAATGAAGCCCGAACAAGTCGACTGCTAGCTCCGGCGTCGCTTTCGTGCCCCATGCCGCTGACAGCATCGCTGGCATCCCCGGTATTTTCGCAGCTGTTCCCATGCCGTCAATAATCAAGTGATGAGCGGCCTCAGCGTCCATTTTGAACAAAAAGGGCTTGGCTAATTGATACAACAATGAGTTCGACATCCTTTCGTCTACCCAAACGCGATCCACCTGTTCCGACTGACCGTTTGGAGAAAACCTTCCGGGTAACAGTTTAGCCTTTTCAAGCCAAAAAGAAAAGGGCGTTTCGCCCAATTCATTCCTGCGCAGCTGTCATCGCATCGTTGCCATGCTTGTCTGGCAATTCCCGCAGAAAACGATTACAATGAAGATAGTTCGCGATACATTCGTATAGAGAGGTTGATAACGATGAGCACAGCCAAAAAAAAACCACCCGTCACATCACGCCCACAGCAGAAGGAGCAAATCAACAAAAAGGCGCTAATATGGATTGGGGTAGCTTTTGGCGTAATCGTAGTGGCAATGGCTTTGCTGCTCGCGTTTGACGTGTAAGCCGCGTCATCTTTCTAATTTAACCAGTCATACACCTTGCGGGGGTTTGTCTCGTTTTGTTCGCTCTTCAGTCGGAATCGTTCCGATGGAGTGCGCAATTCGGAAGGCAAACCTCCTTTTGCTATTGTGACGGGCGTACCGAGAGGCACAAGGTCGTACAGCTCCTCGATATCTTCCTTTTTCATGCGAACACAGCCGTGGGACTCATCCTTACCGATGCTGTTCGGCTCGTCCGTGCCGTGGATACCGTACCTCGAATCGGACAACGTCATACCCCGGCTTCCGAATACGCCAGTGCTGCTGCCGTTCGGATCCTTCACCTTCTCGGAAATAACGAACGCCCCTTCCGGTGTCTTGTCACCGCCAAGCCCAACCGCGTAATTACGCAAAATAACGTCGCCGCTAACGACCGCGAGCCGATGATGCGTCTTGTCAATAACGATCTGCAGCGGCTGCTCTGCGACCGGAGCCAATTGACCTGCCGGCGTCCCATGTCCCGTCTCCGGTCCGGTATTTTCCGGCCATCCCGGCGTTTGCGGCAGCTTCCCGTCTTTCTTGTCGTTAAGCGCCGACTTCAGTTCCTCGAACCAAGGCGTCATATTGTCCGTCCAGCCGGCCATTGTATTGTTCGGATAATCCGCCGCGAGTTGTTCAGGCGATGAAGGCCATTTCCCTTTCGTTTCCTTGTAGCGAATCATCGCCGAACGAAGGACGGCTTTCTCCTCCTGGACAGGTTTCCAACCTTCCAGCTGTTTGCGAGTTGCGGCTGAAGGATCGTCCGGCTTACAGTCGCACCATTTCGGATTGTACCAACGAACGTTCGCTGTCCCCGCTTCCGGATCGTTCATCACCTCGGCGATTGGTTTTGCCGTCTTAACCCAGTCGCTCCACTTGCCAAGCTGCGGCGTTTCCACGAGCAGACGTGGCAGCGTCGACCTCTTTCCCGTAAGCAGTGAGCCGAGAACATCGCGTCCTCTAGCATCCGGCCCAGAAGCGCCGGCAATCAAGCCTGGCGGGACGAACCCTGCGGGTAATTTCACGTGATCAGGGCCGCCGTCTTTGCCGGAGCTGGGAGGAGCGCTCGCGGTTCCTTCGTAATACGGCGTTGACGGCGTTGGCTGCTGCGTCGCCCCAACTTCGTCTCCGTCATCCGAAAGGGCTCGAATCGCATAGATAGCCCCTGCAGCCAAGAGCAATGGCAGAAGCAGCGCGATCGCCCATTTCTTGCGATTGTTCCCTTTCGTTTTCTCGCCGGGCAGCACTGGCGCGGGTTTCCCCTCGAACGCCGTGTAGATGTCTCCCGCCTGCGCATAACAATACGTCGCTTTCGCCATATCGCCTTTACCTTCGTATTCCTTGCCCAGCAAATACCACGCCATGCGGCTATCTTCATGCTTCAATAAATACTCTTTAAGAGGCAGCGCATCCCCTACGTTGGGAACGTTATCATAAAAGTGTTTGATCTGTTCGTCGATCCGCGACTCTTTGCTCAGCTTCTTCACCTCGATGTATCTTTCGCTTCTTCTTACATATCGGAAGAAACGACGATTCATTTAACCCGTCAGACGTAAAACCGCCACTTCCGTGTTGGCAAGGCGGCGGTTTTTCACTTAATCGTTGCTATTTTTCCGGAAAGTCGTTGACGGTTATCGTGAACGGTTGCTCGTAGTAGAAACCCAAACTGTTCGTTACCCTGACTCGTACTTTTTAACTGTTCTTCGTTTCGAAATCAAATTTCGCTTTCAATAGATTGCCCATGATTTCGAAATTCGCATTATCGTCGTCGCCTGTTCTTGAAACCAACATATAGTTGAACGAAGTCTTCCCATCATGGTCGATCCTCGCCACTCCTGCTGAGGTTTCAACTTGTGGGCAAGCCGATTGCTCTGATCATCAGGTTAGGGCTAGTTTATTTATGCTGCTGCAAGGCTGCGATTTAAGTTTTGCTGGCCCGGCGACATCCGCGCCGTTACCCAACAAACGGCTGGCCCGTTTTGATTCGTAGGACGCAGGGGGCTTACATCCTTTCTAAGCGTTAAGACAGGATTGCTGTCCAATGGAATGGAAAGGTTGCAAGCCACGCCTGCGGGGGAATCAGCTTGTGGGCAAGCCGTTTGCTTTGAAACTTAGGCTTGGGCTAGTTTTTATGCCGCCGGAGACCGGTTGCCCGATCCGTTTTTTTCTTGACTACTCCCGCGTTGACGTTCGAGCATTGCGTCTGCAACGTTCTGTAATGAAATACTGTATCGTTTCACCTCATACCATTGATGTTCCTGTTCATTATTTGTTACACTCGCATTTCAATTACTGACTTTTTGAAAAAAATCCAGCTTAACCTGTCTATCTTTTTTCATATTACTTGGTTCAGCAAGCTGAATGAATTCCAATAGTTAGAACTCAATGTTTATGAATGCTCACAAGCTTTTTTATTTCACCTTCAATTGTGAAAATTAGTACCACTCCTCCATTTGTATTATAGCCCACTTGTAGATTGCTTACTGTGTGTCGCAGATAGATTTGCAAAAGTGCATTTCACCGGACTTTGCAGTAGCTGCTTCAGTTCCAAACTGCTTTAAATAATCTCTTCCAGCAGTTGCTCTATCGAGAAAGAGTTGAACCGCATCTGGATTCTTTAAAAGTTCGTTTGCTCTTTTGATAGCTTCGTTTGCTTCTTTATCTGAAGTTGAGCTGAAAACCTTTTTAAATACAATACTTCCATTGTTCCCAGGTTTCATGGATGATCAGCCAAATTATCACTTAAACTATAGCAGTTCAGTCGGCAAGACAGTTTCACGTGTTTTGCGTCCTCTAGCACGAAAATAGTGTGTTTCACGACTATCTATAACAAAATCCGAAATCCACCTTTTGGACTTAAATATTGATAAGATTTTTTCATTAACAACATTCCTCTTCAATTTAGGCCATTTTCCGGAGAACAAAGTTATTATTTCATTCATTCCTAATTTCTCGAAACAAGTCACTGCCTGTGTCTCATTGAGATTAATAAGGCGAGCAATTAGCAATTCTTTTTTGCATTCTACTGCTATATCAACCGATTCAAGCAACTCAATTAAAAGAGAATACGGAACATCACACTTTTCTTCAATAACTTGTTCAATATTCTCTTCACTAATAGTACGTATCATTGTTCTCACGATTGAACTTTCACGGTTGTAATTGTTGATCAAATATGAAATATCGCCGATATCGAAATTATGTTTTAAGATACGCAGTTTAATTTCTTCGGAGTACCCTTTTCCTCTCATTGAAATTGGTTCAGTTGTGAAATCGAGCAAGCTAAGCTTATAGGATTCTTTAATATCTTTCTCTAATAAGCTGAGTAATTCTGTGATTTCAAAATTCTCTCCATCAATAACTTCAGTAACATATAAAGTAATATTGAGGCTAATAAAATCCATAAGCTGGGTGTGATAGTTTTCTCTCATAAAATTTAAATTATCTTTGTTCATGCTTATAACACTATTATCAATTAGTAATTTGAGTTTATTGTCAGATATCCCACTGAATGAAAACTTCTTATAGCGTCTGTTGAAATCCTTCAAAAGCACATTATACTTGTCATCTGACAAACCTTCGCACAATACAATACTTTTAAATAGCGCTGAAGCTATGCTTTCTCCGAAATTATCCTTTATACGCACATAATCGCAATTTAAATTTGCGGGATTACCGTTAATAAATTCAATAAGCACATCATCGAGTTCGTTAGCCGTATTAATGTAGTATTGCAGAATATTGTGTTCCGTATATTGTACAATTCGGTTTTGAAGCACGTCCGGCCATAATTCGTGATCATCTACACTGTCAAGTTTATCTATTATTGTTCGGAGATACGCAATATAGGTTAATTTATGATTAGTGTCAATATTAGAGTGATTAATGATTTCAAGCGCGACAGTCTCGTCATCAGTAATAATTGAATCACAGTAGTCAAGGATTACTCGAATATACTGCTGAACATTGTTCCTTATATATGCCACAAGAGGCTCTTGGAGTTGGGAAAGTACGAGAGTAAAGTTTTTATGTTTGAAATCCTCAGTTGCTGGAAAATTGTAAATTTTATTTAGTATAAGCGTAATCATATAGATGTTTAACTGATAAAGTTCATTCTCGTAAACAGCATGGAAAAGTGAGGGGCTGGCATTATTATAATCAATTTCCTTAAACTTCACCTTTAACAAGTTAAGCTTCGAAATAATAATTGGAGTATTCGGTTCATCAATGTTCAAAAAGCTCCCATTATTTGAAATGTAGGTTGTCATACTATTTTCAGTATTAAGCGCGCTGAGGTCTTCCTCAGATGAATAGTATATGGTTGCCAGTGCATAATTTTGCTTTTGAATTTCGGAAAAATGTGAGCCCTTTAATATACTCTCCCACAAAAATGGCCAAGCGTGATTCAATGATTTAATTAAATTAGGCTTTTCTCGTTCAGTACTCCAAAACTGTTCAATAAAATCTAGTCTACTATTCTTCTTCAATTGACTAATAAATGTTTGAAGGTAGTCATGCCCTGTCCTTAATAAATGAGCAAATAAATCAAAATTAAGAATTTCCTCTTTTTCAAAATGGACATCTCTCAGTCGAGATGTAACAAGAATGGGATCTTTTATTTGATATGAAAAATCTTTTGCAAGTTCATCAGTGACACTACGCAGAAAAATTTTGTCTGCTCTGCTGAGGCTATGCTCGTAAAAATATGTCATGTAATCAGGGTAGGTTTCATCGATATATCCATTTCTTGTTAAGAACTTAATTAAGGGAAAGTATGGATTTGATTTAACATCGCTGTAGGAAAATTCTTCTCCAACTACATTATTGTATGTTATATCAAATATATTATTTACATTTTCCCTTGTGATAAGCTCACTGAGCTTAGCGCTCTTTAATATAACCTTTTTGTGTAACAATTCACTGATTGCCCTCTTTAATTTATCCAATGTTGCAGATGATTTTATTTCAATAGCTTTTTTACGTTCTATGTACTCGGTGCGTTGGAGTAACGAATCATACTCGGTTTGAAAATCGAATTGATACCTATATCCATTTTGAATTTGATAATATACATTGCCAGGATTATCTTTCATTGCTTTAATAAATGCTGCTCTCGAAGCAAATTGATCTTCATATTTACCGTCCACGTCCAAAGCTCGCGGTCCAATGAAGTAAATGGCATCTAACTCATAAATATCGTTACATAGTTCACTTTCCGCTTTTTGAATATGTTTTTCTTTCTCCAAAATTTCAATATCTAGGTTATTTATTTCAGATGCTACTACATTTGATTTGTTTTCAAACAAATTATAGACAAAGCCTCTGCCAATCTGTAATTCACTAAAATCTCTAGGGAAAATATTTTTATACGTAACAATTGCTAAAAGTTTATTGCAGTTCAATTCGGTCGATTGTATGCGAGCGTGATAAATTACATATTCATTATATATATTTTTTAGAATGCGCATGTCATCAATATAAAGAGATAACCCTTGTAAAAAGCTCTCCTCGAAATCATTAAATATATCCCCTTTTTTAAAATGGGCAACAAATTGATCGTAAGAATTAGAACCATCTACAACAGGAACAATCGGAATAATAAAGTCAAAAAACTTTGTACGATCTTTAGAGGTGAAAATATCATCGCGGATCAAATAAAAAAAACGAATAGTATTACTGGATGTCTTATTAATTAACAAATTTATTTCTCTTAATTTTTCAAAAATTTGATTGTTATTGAATCTATCAATATCTTCAAATATAATGATGTCTTTATCGGCATTGTTAAAAAGATATAGAACCTCGTTGAGATACTTGTCGAAAAAGGACTCATCCGCGTCTGCAAAAATTTCAATTTCATTGCCTTGAAGACTTATTTTTCTAAACACATTTCTGTTGTATTGAATTTTTATCAAGCCATAAAGGGTATATATAAAAATGACAGTGCTAAAAGCTCCTGCAACCAGTAGCGAACTATTATTGATGGTAAAATCAAGTCTTGATTTTAGCCATGAGCTCGTTAAATTTCCCACGAAACTTTTCCAATCATTAAACCCAAATATGTATATAAGTAATAGTGCCCCTAGAGTAAACAAAAGGGAAGCAACGAGAACTTTAATATGGGATATTTTTCTTTTAACCTTAAATTGGGATTGTGGGATTCTGTCAGCATTAATCTGATGGATTAAATGATTAAGAATTTTACCCTCAACAGATGACTCACTATTGGGAGTTTCTCTCGAACCACTATTTGAGCCATCTGCATTTACCGAATTACTTTCTGTAGGTTCAAAGTGGGCAAGAGAAATATTAATAAATTTTTTGTTGGGATGTTTGCTTATATATGATTCAATAACACTGCTTTTTCCGGCGCTATATGGCCCAGTTAGAGCAATATTTTTTAGATCTTCTTCTTGGAAAATAAAATCTAGCGCTTCCTCATAAATATTCAAATTAGCATTCTTTATGGGGGTTAATTTTTGGAAATTGTAATTGTTTGACCTCATTCTATGTGTCCTCCCCTACAGCACTAATATTAGGGCTTAGCATTACCTTCTTACCATATCTACAGGAATTTATTATCGTCAGAATAGTATAATTATACCAGAATAGAGCCGTCATTTGGGTGGTTTTGTCGAATCTTCGAAGCACAACAATCAAAAAAGGGGGGCTTTAAATCAATGGATTAGCGCCGGAGGCGGAAGGTTTTAAGATCGTACCTGACGGTGACAACCCATGCCCTGAACCCGAACCTGATGGAAACAAACGGCTTGCCCGCTGTTGATTCACGAGCCGCAGGGCGGCTTACAGCCTTTCTAAACGTTGAAGACAGGTATGCTGTCCAACGAAATGGAAAGGCTGCAAGCCACTCCTGCGGGGGAATCAACTTGTGGGCAAGCCGTTTGCTCTGGTTATCAGATTAGGGTTAGGTTCTTTTATGCTGCCGCAAGGCTGCGGTTTAGGTTTTGCTGGCCCGGCGACAGCCGCGCCGTTCACCCAAACCTGATGGAAACAAACGGCTTGCCCGCTGTTGATTCGTAGGCCGCAGGGTGGCTTACAACCTTTCTATACATTTAAGACAGTTAACCTGTCCAACGATAGTGAAAGGCTTCAAGCCACTCCTGCAGGAAATTAACTTATGGGCAAGCCGTTTGCTTCAGATAGAAGATTAGTTCTTTATGTTGCCGAAGATGTCTTTACAGTATCCCTGTACGAAAGAAAATTATCTAATTTCGAATCTCAACTCGTTTCTTAGTGTTTGAGCAAAAGAAATCACATGGAGTTGTTACACACAAATATGGTAATACTCTCACTCCAATCGTTGGGATGTCCCTGATGCAATGTCAATATCAAATTTCATTTCTGGAATTCCAAGCTCTTTTGTAGTAAATAGAGTGTAATGATTTAGAACTTCAGACGCCTCTAACCACACCCAATTGTTAACTTTTTTCGTTCCAATGCCTGCGATCCTGTCTGTTGGAATGTCAACTGGAATGGTTTTCACTTCCTTCGTGGTAACGCTTTTTACTAGCAGCCTCGCCCAGCTGTTTTTTTGAAACAAATTAATTAGCTCAATTCGATACTCATATTTGTTATCCAAAGTGTATTTTATTGAATCGCTTGTAACTTTTTCAGATAACCAACCCTCCGTATGGACACTTTTGATTAGAACTGCTGAAAGTGCAAAAAGTATTAATATTCCTGAATACAGACCTACATTCATTCCTCCACCAGTTGGAATCCATCCCTTAAATAGCAAACGAATAGATAGTACTGTAATAACAAAAGTGGGAATTCCTACAAAAACCAAAGTAACCGAAGACACTAAATCTAAAGAGCGCTGAAAATTTGCGGTCGCTCCCAATATAAACCACAATAAAGAAAATAAACTAAATAGAGATGCGAACGACCAGATAACCTTTAACCAAATTTGCACCCGCATTCCCCATTTCATATGATTACATCACCTGTTTTTAAGCCTAGGTTCAATATACTTCTGCCAAACTTTTATATTACTATGCATAATTGAATGGCTGTCAATTGGTCTTAACCTTATTTTACGCCAAAAAGATATGTCTACTTTTACATTTTCAGCTCCTTCAAACTTTCTTCCTGCTTTCCCCCCATTCAAAAGGCTTCCCCCGCTAACTTGAACGCCATCACCAATATTATAAAGTTGTATATGTTGGCCAACTTCTGTTTCCAACTGATACTCTCTCACAGGTGTTGCTATCGTGATTAAGGTCTCAACTCTCATGCCTTTCTCTGCTAAAAGATTGGCCAACATAATGGCTACATTTCCACCGTGACTGTGACCAATTAATCTAATGGGATCGTCTGGATGTTCTTTGTGCCATGTATAGACAATGTCAACAAAAGCTTTAGCAGCATTTTCTCGGGCATCAGTCGAATTACCTCCACTCCAGTTTAATTTTTCACTAGGTTCATCAAACAGCTTTTCAACATATTTTACAAATTCAGGAGTCCAAGTATCTCCATCGGACCAAGTACCATGGATTAGCCATTCTTTATGGCCACTCGGATCAGTATAAATCAATGGATTATTAGACACATACGTATAAAGATTCAACGTCAGCGGATTATCAATCTGCCCCTTATACGTATCCTCGTTAATGAACCTCCCCATACTTGGGTCATACCAACGCGTTCGGAGATATTGGAGATTCGTCGAATCATCCCAGTACTCACCTGCGTAGCGGAAAGGATTACTTACTGTTTCCGACTTCGTCAGGATATTGCCCCAGATGTCATAGGCGTAGCTGTTGATAAGAATACCTAAATCATCCCGAAGCTCCGTTATATCTCCATGGCCGTTGCTAACATAGTAACTCTTATGATCCTCATCATCTTCACGCATGACGAGTCCTAAACCGTACAGGTAACTTGCTTTTTGAGTGACTTGTTGATTCGACCCAACTTCTCCTTCAGCAATAATTGAACTGCCATCGTAATAGTAACGGGTTGTTACGCCATTTTCTTTACGACCGATCATAAGATCGTCGCCGTTATACACGTACTCTACTTCTTTTCCATCTTCCGTATTCGCCTTTATCAAACGATTCCACTGATCATACTCGTAGGACACTTGAGACGGATCATGTATGGTGCTATCTGTCGTAACAGAAGCTCGATTGCCCCGCTTATCATACGTGTAGGTCTCGTTGTATTGCGAGGAAGTGCTAATCCGATTCATCGCATCGTAGGTGAAGCTTTGGGAGGAAGACGTTCCTCCTGATACAGACTTCTCAATTGTTGCAATGTTCTGATTACCGTCATAACTGTAAGTTAGTTTGTCCAGCTCGTTCACTCCACGCTGGTGTGTAAACGTCCACAACCGTTTGGCATCATCATAGCCATACTTTGTCGTGATGCCATTAGCCTGTTGGATGGAGGACAACGGACCATTTGGTTCATACGTATAACTTGCCTGCTGTGTGCCATTCCACTTCACCGTCTGCAGACGATTCAGATCATCGTAGACATAGTCCGTAATATCACCAAATGGCGTTGTCATCTGGGTTCGCTTACCTGCGGCATCGTAGACATATTGAATTGACTTGTCATCTGGGTACGTAACCTGAGTTAGCTCTCCAGTAACAGGATCGTAGGAATAGGACGTCTCCTGGTTCCCATTATCCGTCATCGTTGCACGTTGACCGTTTGCTAAATACGAATAAGAGATCGATCCTGTCGGCCCACTTCTCGACAGCATATGATTCTGCGAATCATAGACGTACGTAAATAACTGGCCTTTTCGATCCTTATACGTGCTTACATTGTCATTGCCATCATACGTGTAGTATTCGCTTTGCCCCATTGCATCTACAGTACGCGTCACTCGGCCAAGCTGATCGTAGAACTTCAACGATACATTCTCGTCTGGATACACCGTTGCCGTTTGTTGCCCCTGGCGATTGTACTCATAGCTGTACGGTTGCAAATCCGCACCAATGGCTTTGACTAGTTGGTCCTCAACATCGTATTGGTACTGTGTAATCATGTTACCAGCTTGTACGGACAACAATCGATTGGCATTATCGTATGTGCCTGTCCAGATCGCATGGTACCCGCCGTTCATTTGCTGCTCTTGCTTGATTGTCCGGCCATATTGATCTTGTGTCGCCCGCATCACTCTTCCTTCTGTATCGGTTGTGACGACTGTTTTGGCAATATCATTAAACACAGTAGTGGATAGAACCATCCCTGACTGGGTGGTCGCGGTCACACGATTCCATTTGTCATACTCGTTTACGGTACGATGTGGAATAGCATCTTCCTGCCATATTGCACGCGCATAGGCATCATATCCCGTTTTGACTTTCGCTTTCTTATTGCTATTTTCAATAAACCCAGATTCGGAAGGTAAACCAAGCGCGTTCCATTTTGCATACGTGATTATACCCGTTTCATTTGTTTGTTGAACCTCATTCTGGCTATCCATGATGTTCGTCGAAACGATGCTGTTATTTGGCAAGTTAATCTGAATGACCCTGCCTAACGCATCGTAGCTGTACGAGGTGGTATGACCATTGCCATCGGTGAAACTGGCCATCTGCCCTGTCGCCCCATTGTACGTTGCAGAGATTTTTTGCACCCCTGCAACTCCGTACGCATCAATATATGGGCGAGAGACTTCGGTCGGATATGCATACTGATAATCACCGCTATACGTGATTTGCGTATCCAGATTGCGATCCGCTTCTTTGTTGCGAACAAGCGTAATGTTCCCATGCGTGTCATAAGCGAGTTGGACATGCTTCAACACTGTGCCTGCAGCTTTGCCACTTCTTAGCTTGCTTTCAGTAATATCGCCTTGCGCATTACGCGAAAGAATTTCCATATAACGCACTTGACCACCAGCTACAGGCTCCGTAGAAGTAACCAGACGATGAGTAACCGGATCTACTGTATTCGTTGTCGTTATGCCTTGTGGCGTTGTTGAGGTCAAAATATTGCCAAAATCGTCATAGGTCTGTGAAGTCGTAACCGGTGATGTCGTTACCGACGATGTCAAATTCTTCGTATAACTTGTCACGCTTAACGGCTGTACTCGACGCTTTACTTGATCATACGTATACGTCGTGAATTGACCGATCTGACCATCATTTTGCTGGCTCTCGGTTTGGTAATACACATTACCGATATTGCTATCGATGTAGTCTTTTAAGTACGTGACTTTCGTTTCCAGCAAACCATCGATCAATGTCGTGAAGAACGTCGTATCACTGCCATAGGAAGCCCCCATATCACCGGAGTACACGACAGACGAATAATTAAAATCCTTCGTTGTTCCATCGCTGTATGTCTCGACATCTTTACGCGAAGCTAGTCGATAGACCTGATTCACTTGATTATAACCGATATAACGAGTTACCGGCGTAGTTTCATACGCATACTCCGTCCTTGCACCCGTTGGATGCGTCACTTTCGTCAGTAACGCATAAGGGTTGCTTTGAGTCGGCGATGTGTCTATAAGGCTAAAATTTGCTTGCTTAATGTCATAGCTGTATGTTGTTATACGGTTCATCGGATCTTTAACCTGCGCAAGCAATTCCTTGCCGTTGGACGTTGTCTTTGAATATGTGACAGTACGACCGCCCGCAGTTAATACCACTTGATTTCCAGAGTATTGGATAGTAAGAATATTGCCTGCTGCATCCGTTACCGATGCCAAAACTTCGCCATATGGGGAGACACTCGAGTACGCAAACTTGGTCATATTGTCATAACCATCTTTGATCGCGATAATGTTCCCTGCAGAATCAAAATATTGGTTGAGACCCAGAGTGGATTTCAGTGCATAAGTCGATATTTTCCCGTTATAGGACACGCTGTTATCTGAAACAAATGAAAGGTCGGACCACGAGTAGTTTTTGAGCTGGCTGCCGCTAACTTCGTACAGACTGCCGTCAGTCAAACCTACATACGTTCTTCCACTATCGAACTTTAAGTAAGGAACATTCCATCTCCATCCTTTACCGATCGGGAATCTATTCTCCATGACGTCGGTTTTGGTCGTGTTGTAAGAGGACCAGCTTGTTGGAACTTGATATTCATCACTCACATCTGAATATGATATTTGATATTGGTAGTATCCCGACGCATTACTTCCTCCTGTTCCGCTCGAATTTTCATACCCGTGTCGCATGCTAAATTGCTTAAGCTTGATATCCGTATAGTTGGAAGATGGGCCATAATAAGAAGGCGTCGAAAACCCAGTCCATTCAGAATAAGTTGTCGAATATGAAGATGAGCTATAGGTATAATCTACAACATACATGCGATTGGGCTCATAACTATCACAAGTATGAACAGTCACTGACGGAATCCCCGGCGGATTATTCATCGCATAATTAAGTGCCTGCATCGTGGAGTACGTTCCACCATCTACTGTTTTGTTTCCATATGAACCTGTCCAAATGACACCACCTGTCGGTACGCCATTAGTACATGCATACTTTTTAGTCGTTCCTGAATAGATCCGACTAAGATTGTAACTTTCCGATCTTTCTCTAAAGGTTAAAATGTAGTCGAATTTATAGCCATAGGATACATTATATCCTGCATCCATGTCATACAGTTGTGAATTACCGCTATCATAAGAGCGTCCCAGTGTGAAAGAAAGTCCACTTCTACCTGGCAGCGTCAGATCATCCTCACTGATAGACACGGACCCCGATAGCATAGAAACGGTTTCATTATGAAGACTAACCTGATAGGGCGCCTCGCTGTTACGAGAGATCGGTTTAATAATTTCCTCAGGCTCCGGAAGCGTTTGAATCTTTACTTCTTTACTAGCTTCTAGTTTGTCTTTTAATTCTTCCGCTGGTTGTAGCTTCAACCTATCTTTTTGTGTATTTTCGGGCAATGTAACCACAGGATATTCAGAAACATCAAACTGAATATGTTCACCGATATCCGAAGCCACTTCACTTTGAGCGTCTAAGGACTTGTTGATGGGCTCAACTGGCACAATCTCATCAAGTTGAGCAGTTCTTCTACGTTGTTGGGGCCCCCCCGCATTTTCTCTCGCTTCCCATTGAGAATAAAAAATCTCTTGGGCAGTAAGTCCTTTGTCCAATTGTTCCTGCACCCATTGTTCGTCCAACCCAAACTCAGCGACAAGCTCTGCTTTACCGAGCTTCGCTTTATCAGCTTCGATCTGTGCACGTTCAGGTGCTAACGAACGCTCTAATTCGATTCTCCCTTGCTCAGCTTCAAGACGCAGCCGTCCAACTTCCTCCGGACTATCGGAGAGACTTTCACCTACGAGGAGCTTTTGCAAATGCTCTAAAGCCGTACCTTGATCGAGAGTCTCTGCCTCCATCTCTTTTTTCTCAGGAACTTCTTCCACTTGCTCATCAGGAGGTACAGTTTCGGCAAGGGGAGATTTCACCTTACCATAGCCATATTCAGCTACAGGTCCAAGAGGTTGAGCCGAATTCCTTAACTGCTCCCTCACTGCCTCTGCCGACAGTGTTGGAAAAGCTGCCATGACATTAGCAGCGATCGCAACGACTTGTGAAACTGCAGCTGATGTCCCGTTAATTTGCAAAGGCTTTCCGTTCTTGCCAATGCCATCGATTCCAGTTCCCAATGCCATCAATTGAAGTTCTGTTCCTTGGTTAGAGTTCGGAAGCCTTACATCTTGTTTATCCAACGCCCCAACGGCTATGACAGAGTTGAACTTCGCGGGATAATCGATTTCCAGCGCGCTGCGGTTTCCAGCCGCCGCAACAAGCAAAATGCCGTTCTGCTCAGCCAAAGTCACAGCTTCGGCAAGCGCCCGTGAATATGTCTGGCCCCCAAAGCTCATTTGAACAATATCCATTTTATTGCTGATTGCCCATTCTATCGCTTCGATGACTTTGCTATAAGAGCCTTTTCCATCCTTATCTAAGACTTCAAGGTCGTATAGCTCGGCATTTGGCGAAGTATGGTTGACAATGCTGGCAATGTAGGTGCCATGATTGTTGTCGTCGCCATGAAGTGCTCCATTTTCAGTAAATGAAGAGCCACCTTTGACATTCGAAACATAATCAGAAGCGATGCCCGTATCGATAATGGCTATTTTGACCGACTTTGCTTCCGCCGTTTCCTTAACGGCCCTGTTTTGGTCAATTGGCGTAATTGATTCTGGCAGGGCCGCACTAGGTGCAGCTTTACCCGAAATGGACACCTCTGAATCCGCTTCAATGTATTCGATATTCTGATCTTCCATCAATGCCAACAGTTCGGCACTTGTTAATTTTGCTTTGACTAACGGTAGAAATTGATAGCTGTGTGACAATTTACTACCTAGTGACTGCACACCTGACTGGATATCCTTATACTTAATTAAATAACCGCTTGAAGACTCTACTTCTTTCGCAGACGCAGTCATCGGGATGCTCGTCCAAGCTAGAATCATTATTAAAAACAGGCTAAATGTACGATTATAGCGCAAGAGGTCTCCTCATTTCGATAATAGAGTTGGTAAACATTCAGCATCAAATTTCTTTTTTAGAATATTTGAAATTTATCCATAATGCATTACTACGACCCGGTTATCACTTTCAAATAGATCACTGTAATAAACAGTGTTTAATTGGCAATGCTTATTCATAACCCTTATTAAACGACTCTAAATAACTCTCCAATTTTCAGCGGCCTTAACTGCATACTTAGGGTTCCCTCACCTAATTGCCCTGAATCCCCGTAGCCCCATAAGCTGATTTTCCGGTTCGAGCTTATGGTGATACCGATCGAGCTACCTGCCACCGCGAATTGTGCATCTCTGAGTGCTGAAATTTGTGTAGGCAGCATCCTATACCAAGCTTTCTCACCAAGCCGGATCCATCCCCACTCCCAGACTGTACCATCTTGTTTGATCGCGATATTGTACCATCCACCTGCTGATACTGTTTTCACATCACTGATTCCTAATACTTGAATAGGTACCAATTTACTATCTCTCGTCTCGTCACCAAGTTGATAGTAATTGTTATCTCCCCATGCCCAGACCGAACCATCAAACTTGGTTGCAATGCTATGAGAATCTCCTACATTTACAGCTTTCACATTACCCAGGCCTATGATTTGAATTGGGACTGTTCGCTGAGTTGTCGTCCCATCGCCTAATTGACCGTTACCATTGTTGCCCCAACTCCACACTGTACCATCCGATTTGACTGCGATACTATGTGAAGCACCTGCTGCTACTGCCACAACATTGCTTATATTAATTTGAACTGGGGTTGCTCGCTGTGTTGTTGTCCCGTCTCCTAATTGACCGTTACCATTGTTGCCCCAACTCCACACTGTACCATCCGATTTGACTGCGATACTATGTGAAGCACCTGCTGCTACTGCCACAACATTGCTTATATTAATTTGAACTGGGGTTGCTCGCTGTGTTGTTGTCCCGTCTCCTAATTGACCATTACCATTGTTGCCCCAACTCCACACTGTACCATCTGATTTGATCACAATATTGTGTGTAACGCCTGTTGCTAGTGCCACGACATCGGATATATTGATTTGAGCAGGCGTTGTTCGCTGCACTGTTGTCTCGGCTCCTAGTTGACCGTTGCCATTACTCCCCCAGGTCCATACAGTCCCATCATATTTTACAGCGACGTTATGATTTGAACCGGCTCCCACCATTGCAACATTCCCTATGTCATTTAATTGAATAGGAGATCTAAGAGTTTTTATTTCACCGGCTCCAATTTGGCCGTTTATGTTGCTCCCCCATATCCTAACTATGCCTCCCTGATTAATATAAATACTGTTATATCCCCCCCCATCTACCAAAGTTGCACTATCTAGACCAATTACTTGAGTAGGGGTTGTTCGTTGTGACACCGTCCCATCTCCGAGTTGACCGAAATCGTTGTTCCCCCAAGTCCACACGGTACCATCCTGTTTAATCGCCATACTATGCGAAGCTCCAACTGCTATCTTTGAAACATTACTTAGAAGAGTTATTTGAACAGGAGTCCTTCGACTCGATGTAGTAGCATCTCCGAGCTGACCAAAGGAGTTATTTCCCCATGCCCACACAGTGCCATTAGATTTAAGTACAATACTGTGGGCGCCACCAGCAGCAACTGCTACAACATCACTTAAGCCCGTAACCTGTGCGGGGGCACTCCGATAAAATACATTCGTCCCATCTCCAAGTTGGCCATTGTCATTTCCTCCCCAAGTCCATACAGTTCCATCTTGTTTAACTGCAATACTAAATGTAATTCCAGCTGCAACGGCTTTTACATTATTTAGACCGCTGATCTTAACAGGCGTAGTCCGTCTTATTGATGTTCCGTCCCCAGTATATCCTCCCTCTCCCCATGCCCACACTGTACCATCCTGTTTAACGGCAATACTTTGAAGAAGTCCTGCCGCTACTGCTACAACTCCATTCAAATTTTTTACTTGTACGGGTTTGTTTTGATCAACTGTTGTCCCATCTCCAAGTTGTCCAGTGTCATTTCTCCCCCATGACCATACCGTACCATTTTGCTTAATGACTAGATTGTGTGTAGCACCAGCTACTACAGTAACAACATCACTCAGACCAGCAACTTGCACGGGAGTTGATCGTTGTGTCCTCGTCCCATCCCCAAGCTGCCCATTACTGTTTTTCCCCCATGTCCAAACTGTACCATTTTGTTTGACCGCAATTATATGCGAGTCACCAGCAGACAATTCCACAAAATCAGCAAATCCTGTAACCTGAACGGGAGCTGTTTTATCTAACTTTGATCCGTCCCCAAGCTGCCCGTTGCTATTATTCCCCCAAGACCAAACTGAACCGTCTTGCTTAGCAACAGTACTGTGAGAATCTCCTGCCGTTATGGCCAAGATATTGGAAATACTAGAAATCTGAATTGGTGTTGTCCGCAGAGTCATTGTTCCGTCTCCAAGTTGGCCTTTGCTATTATCTCCCCACGTCCATAACGTTCCATCTTGCTTAACTGCCATGCTATGTCCCCCACCTGCTGCTATTGAAACTACATTGTTTAAACCAGTAATTTTAATAGGCTTCACTCGTTGTGACATCGTTCCATCTCCGAGTTGTCCGTAATTGTTACTTCCCCACGCCCATACAGTACCATCTCTTTTGATCGCCAGACTGTGAACACCACCAGCAGCTATCGACAAAACATTATCTAAACTAGACACCTGAACAGGGGTTATTCGTTGTGTACTCGTTCCATCACCAAGTTGCCCACTGGCATTGTCCCCCCATGCCCACACCGTGCCGTGCTTATCAATTACAATACTATGAGAGTTCCCCGCAGCCACAGCAATTACATTGCTCAGGTTAGCAACTTGGATAGCTATTGTTCGTTGAATCAAGGTACCGTCTCCAAGTTGACCATTTGCATTATCACCCCAAGCCCATACTGTACCATCTCGACTAAGTGCAATATTGTGTGAGTTGCCCACTACTATCGAGATAATATTTCTTAATCCGAGAACTTGAACAGGATCCATTCTTGTAGCTATTGTTCCGTCTCCTAATTGGCCCTTGTCATTTCCTCCCCATGCCCAAACCGTACCATCTTTCTTTAGCGCAACGCTATGTGAACTCCCTGAAGCCACCGCCACAACATTATTTAAGCTAATAAGCCGCATTGGAGATGTTTGAGTCAACGTGGTCCCGTTTCCCAATTTTCCATTTGCGCTACTTCCCCAAGCCCAGACTGTTCCATCTTGCTTTGTTACTAACGTATGTGTGAATCCAGCGTCAATCATAACCTTGTTTAACTGTATTTTATTAACCATATTTCCGTTACCATCAAAATAACCATTAATATCATTGATATCTCTCAATTGGTTATTCTCGTCATACTTATAGTACAGAGTTTGAGCAGTTACTGTGCTACTGGTTAACACTAATGACAAAATCATCAATACCAATACTTTATAAACTTTTGCTCCCACACGACTCGACATCCTTCCGTCATTTTTTCTTTTCTTATCATATATAATTATCCAAACAGTCCGCCAAATCCTCAATTGAAGACGGATACGCTTCAAACAAATTGATCCGATTTTCTATTGCAATAGGTTGAGCGCTTTATTTGTTTGAATTGGAGTCATCTGAATCTGGAAAAAGCCTTGTCCTAATTGCCCTGAACTACCTCCCCCCCATTGTAATTTGCACAGGCCTGGTTCGTTGCGTTGTCGTTCCATCACCAAGTTGACCATAATAATTATACCCCCACGCCCATACAGTGCCGTCTTGTTTGACCGCAACGCTGTAAGCCGCGGCTATTGCCGCCACATTGCTTAGACCTGTAACCTGGATAGGACTTGTCTGGCTTGTCGTGGTTCCGTCTCCGAGTTGACCATATCCGTTAGAACCCCATGCCCAGACTGTACCGTCCTGTTTAATGGCCAGACTATGAGTATCCCTAGCCGCTACCCCTAGCACATTGCTTAGACCTGTAAGCTGAACAGGTCTCGTCCGCTGCGTTATTGTTCCGTCTCCGAGTTGGCCACTATTGTTATAGCCCCACGACCATACCGTGCCATCCTGTTTGACGGCCAGACTATGGGAACCACTTGCTGAGATCATGAATGTACGATCTGATCTTCGATCAACCGTATTGCCATTTTCGTCAAAGATGATTCATTACCATTGTCGGATAATTGATTTGCCTCAACTGATTGTTGTCATCATACTGATAGTAAAACGACTTAGCCGTCACCGCGTTAACGAAAACCATACTGATCACAAACATGAGAAGAACAAATCTAAACGTTTTCATAATCAAATGACTCCGCTTCCTTTCGTCACAATTTTCCAATTCCACATTAGGATAATCGAAATCATTATAGTAAACAATACCATATTTGATTGTCATATGTGTATTCTTGTCGAAACATGACATATTATGAGCAAACAGTTGAAGCATGGGGTGAAGACTGCCTCAAGCACATCTTTAATATGCTCGGAACGAAAGCGGTTGAGAGTACGGAAATGCGGTCGTTGTCTACCACCTAACTGGATAAACATGACGTTTTCGCAATCGGCTTTGGCGATCTGGCGGAAGGATTTAACCCGTCAGACGCAAAACCGCCTCTTCTCCGTTATGAAGAAGTGGCGGTTCTATATCAATTCGTACGTTACCTCAATTCAATTCATTTCTATACTGGGTCTGGAAGATTGTAAATTAATATCGTGAAGGCTTGTTCGAAGGTGAACACGAACCGATCGCTCACCCTAATTCGAACGTTGTAGCTTGACTTGGATTCATAGTCGAAACTTTGTAGTGTGCGGAGCTGATCGCCCACAATTTCGAAAAATGCATTATCGGTGCTCCCTGAGCCCTCGACCAATGAAAGAGTGAAGCTTTCGCCTATATCATAATCCGTTGCCGTTAAAGTAGCGACAACAGTACCGGGGGCCTGATTTTCCGCGACGCTTGGGAATGAAGGCCCAATAGCAACTGGATCTTGATTATAGATTCCTCGAGTAATACGGACGGTATACACCATTGTTGAAAGCCCATCCGTGGCCGTCACCTTGACAATAATATCAGTCTGGCGATGCTCCTCCTTTAAGGACACTGTGTAGTCCCCGTCTGCCCCCATCGTACATATCATCGTAAGACAAGTTTGAGGACTAATAAGGTTAATGACCTCGATTTTACTTCCTGCTTTCGTCGCCGCAGGTTTAAGCTTTACAGAGTCGGTTCCTCCAGAGACGCTCATTTCGACGGTCATGCTTGGACTAGTAATAATTGTCGGACTTGGCTCTGATGACGAAGTTATGGCTATCTCCCTTAAGGTTGTGTCATTCGATATCCGATCGATGATCAGCGTATACGTTCTAGTTCGTTACTCGATCCGCCGACTTAACATTAAAAGTGAATGTCGTCGCTCCCGCATTCAAAGCCAGATTTGTCACCTTTTTTAACGGGAGCACAACGCCGTCGAATTCGACTTCCGCAGCCTCATCGCTAGTCGTAGCTAGAATGGAAACTTTCTGAATCGAGGTGCTCGCCACTGCAATATAAGTGTCAGCAGGATATCCCGCAGCCGTTGCCGGAATGATCGTCATGTTAGGCGCGGGCGAGGCTCCATCAAATCCTTCAATCGTAAAGCCCAGTAATGCCGCGTCACTCGAAGGACTTCCGCTCGGAGACTCGCTTGGGCTGCCGCTTGGAGACTCGCTTGGACTTCCGCTCGGAATTGGAGAATTCGACGAGCCGGGAGAACTCGTTGATCCTGCTGTAGTGCCGTTCGACTCTTGCTCTCTTTTTCTTTTCTCTTCCTCGAACCTTTGTCGTACTGCTTCTTCCAGACCGGTCTCGTATTGCTCTATTGCCCGTTTGTTTTTCTCCAGCAGTTCTTTGCGTTTGGCTTTCTCTCGCTCCTCACGCTCTTTCCCGAGTTGCTCGGCAAGCCATTGTTCGCGCTCCCTCGTTCTTGCTCCAGACGTTCTTCCGCTCGTTTTCGCGCTTCCTCGTCCTTCTTACGCTGCTCTTCCTTAACACGCTTTTCTTCTTCGGTTAACATTATCGACTTCTTAGTCAAATCGATCTCGACGCCAGCTTGCTCGCGAACAGCATTCAAAATCTCGTTTATCCTTGATTGTGAAATTAGCCCCTCGCTCAAAGCTTGATCGGTGATGGCACCGAGGATGTTTTCCACGTTCGTTTTCACGCGGGTTTTCTCGCTCTGGTTGTCTTGCGGGGCAAGTTGAACCAAATACTGATTCATTTTGCGGTCGTTCTCGATCTGAATTTCTCCGGCCGCTTCCATGATCGCTTGAGCAATCCGACCGTCAGACTGCTTCAGCAGCCGTGTGACATCGACGGAAGCAATCGTCACTTGCGATAGGTCTTTGCCGTCATTCACGACCAACGCGCTCTGCGTCGGATACACGTCTTTTTCGTCTGGATTGTCGGCATCGGTCGTTCGCGTATTCACGATACCCGCGGCGACGGTTAAATGCGTTGCTCCCGAGATCGGATCGACAGTAACGAGCAAGTGTGTCCCCCGAACACCCATGATGGCGGTCGGCGTCTCAAGCGAAAATGCGTCGTCCTTGTTCGTGATCGACTTTACTTCTACCCAAGCCGAGCCATTAAACATACTTACTTTCGTTATCGTCCCTTTTCGATTAGACAGCTTGGAAAAAGAGAGCGTTGACCCGGCGGTTACTGTCATTCGATCATCCTCAGCTGAGCCATTGGCGAAGGCCAATACGGCCGATCCGTTCGATCCAACGGTCAGAATATCCCCTTCGTTCAGGCTCATTTTTGCGAACGCTGTAAACTCCTTGGAGCCGCCCACCTTCTTTACTTTGACACTGCCTTTAAGTTCTTTGATAACTCTACCCGCGAGGACGCAGCCAATGCGTGCTTGCTAATGCTCCCGAATGTAGGAACAAAAATGATAAGAAAAGCCAAAAAGTAGCACAACCATTTTCTCATTAAGGTGTCTCCTACCCCAATTGCGAGGTTTTCAGTCTGATTTTACCCATCACAAATCAAGCCGGTGACCTCATGGACAGAATCGGCTTAATTGTGATGTTATGAGATTGTCAATTAGAATGTCCTATCACGAATGACGACGATTTGTGCTGCCGAATCCCATTGAATGTCCAAGTTCTCTTCCGTAGCGAAGAAACGAACGGGAATAAACATCCGATTATTCACGATAAGGCTTGGTGCGTTCAATGTTAATTGCTCGCTTTTGCCTTTGAGCGTTTTAGTTACCGTCTTCGTGTTTGGCCCTATTACATAAGTGAGTTCGCCCTTCGTCAAAATGGCGGATTTCGATTTTGGGTCGTAATCGACCGTGTAACCAAGCGCCGTTCCGACGGCGTTTACAGGCAGCAGCACCGAATTGGACTTCATTTGGGCTGGGACATCGGAGACGACACGTTTGCCTCGCAGCAACGTCTGAATGCCTTTGTCCGTCGGTAGGTCGGTCGGCTTCGTATACGACTGCAGCACGCGTACTTTATTTCCTTGCTCATCGACGATGACGAGACGTCCGTCGGACAGAACAGCTACATCCGTCGGATGGTTAAATTGTGCGGATCCCGCTACCCCGTCGATGCTTCCCGGGTCTTTCGTAATGCCAGCAACCGTAGATACTTTGCCATTTTTAATCGAACGAATCACGTGGTTTAAGCTGTCTGCTACGATCAGTGTGCCATCGGCAGCAATGGTTAACCCTTCCGGCGAAGCAAAACGGGACTGCTGCGCATCGCCGTCCACAAATCCACCCTCAACGTAGATCGCATCTTTCGCAAGCTCTCCGCTACCGGCGACCGTTGTCACTTTGTTTGCATTGAAGTCGATATAGCGAATGCGACAATTACCACGATCGCTGACATACAGATTGCCTTTGTTGTCGATCGCAAGAGCGCTAGGTTCGTTAAACTTCGCCGAAGCGATCGCACCGTCCGCGAAATCGCCTACGTAATCTACCGCTCCCGGGTGATACTCCACAATTCTCGTTGACGGCGCTGTCAACGTTGTGACCGTGCCATCCGGGCTGATTTTCCGGATGACGTTGTTCAGTGTATCGGCGACGTACACTTTGCCTGCGGCATCAACAGCAACGTCAGACGGTTCGAAGAAAGTTGCCTTTTGGCCAACTCCATCGCTCGCCCCGATCAACCCGTTACCCGCGAGCGTCGTTACTTTACCGTCTTTGGACACTTTGCGGATCGCATTATTTTTCGAATCAGCTACGTACACATTACCTTGAGCGTCGACTGCAAGCCCAAGAGGTTGCTCGAACGCTGCATGCGCCAGCTCGTCGTCGTTATAACCGCCTGTCGGCAAGTTCGATTCGTCTACGCCTACGATCTGTCCAGCATAAGCTGACACTTCACTGGCACTCACTTTACGAAGCAATTGGTTGGACGAGTCGGAAATCAGCAATTGCCCATTCGGCATTACAACAACCGAATGCGGATGGAAAAAAGTCGCTTCGCTTGTCTTCCCGTCCGTGTGGCCGAGATCGGACTTCCCTGCCCATGTGTGTACTTCGTACAGCTTGGCGGATTGGGTCCAGTCAACGTTAGGGGCTGCAGTAGCGAGATTTGGGATGGAAGCAAAGATAGCTATCCCAGCTATCAATAACGTGCACTTTCTTGTAAATCCTCTCATCGAATGGTCTCCTTTCATCTTGTTACGATGGCAACGTATTGTAGTTAATTGTTAATGTAATAACTTCATCCAAGTTGTGATTAATCGGATTCTCAATGGAGATTTCGAACTTATTTACACCAAGCACCAGGCTAAGATCGTAGGCATTTTCGGAATCTGATGCTCCATTAATTACAGTTCCGTTTGATATCCTTTTAACAGTGACAAATTTTTTGGATGTGCCTAGCGTCACTCTAGCGGTCGGCGAATAAGTTGTCGCGTTAATCGAAGCATTTAGTTCGTCGTAGGGAACAGATTCATTATTCAATTTCAACAACTCTATCTGACTTTGATTCCCCTGCTTAATAATGAGATCATATTTTTTAGTGACATTGCCGAGCGAGGTTTTAAGCGTGAATAAGTTGAGTCCAGCTTGAAGTCCGCTTAAAGTGTAATTTCCTTCCACACCAGTAAGAAGATGATCTGACGACCCAGAATAAACTTCAACTGTGGCTCCTAGTTTCCCCTGGATATAAGTCGAAACCGACGACCCTTCTGCCTCAACATAGTACCCTGGCTGACCAGAAAGTTTAGTCCAATAATTGGAATTTAATTCATAATCATCTAAGTACCACTTTGCTACCCCATTCGGCAACCGAGTTACGGCAAGGTTATAGTAAAGGTATCCATATTCCGGGTCTGCCGGATTCATCATGACAATATACAATGATGCGTTGCCATCTGGTAACGATATATCTATGCTACCGTCAGGATTAGGATAAACGCTCGAATCCATGTAGCCGACTGATTTAATTCTTAAAATGGTGTCATCCTTAGGCGTCAACGTAACGCTACTTGCGCCCTCTTCGACATAAGCTACAAGTTGATCGTCACCCTCGTTGTACATATAATTTTCATAGGGCACTTCATTATTTAAGTTATCCTGAATGTTGAAAGGCCTCGAAGTCTCAACCTCAGCCATGCCGTTTTTCACCCAAAGCTTCATTGTTTGAATGGCTGTCGAACCATTAAATAACGTTAACTGGAATGGGAGAAGTCCTTCCGTAAGTCCGTCAACCGTTTTTGTGACATCGCTTCCGTTCCAAGTGATCGTCTTCTCGTAGAATGCATCCTCTCCTGAATCCCATGCCTCATAAGTCAGCTTCGCATTCGTTGCTCCGTCACCTAACTTAAGGGTCATATCAAAAGAAGCAAAACGAACGCTATCTTCGATGTTGTTCAAGTCTGCAAAGTAAGTATTGGGCCCAACCCACTCCCAAGATAACTGTTGCGGTGCCTCGTTGCTATCCAAAGCAGACAAGCTCCACTCGGTCAATCCATCTGGAACCGCGCTCCTGTTAACAGTAATTACATACGAAGTAATTCCACTAGACTGACTATCGCTAGGTCCTGAAGATCCCGAAGACATCATATTAATTCTTATGGTCGTTGTTTCTCCATAGGGCATTTCATAAACATATCCAGACAAGCTTGGGTTATAGTAAACTGGGCAATAAAAAGGTCCGTCACAAGAATATTGAACCGATGCAATTGATTGCGACGAGTTCGTATTATTTTTGATAAGAATATTCGCTGTGTTAAGTCCGACTTCATAGGTTAAGGTGGACGACGACCCTAACGGTGTCGTTTGTTTCGTCCAAACTTGCGTCCCTATCCCATTAAAGTACAACTCAAACGGACTTGTATCAACTACAACCGGCCCACCACCCGACACCGGAGGCGGCGTAGCGGATTGCGTTTGCTGCGCCAGTTCTTGCTCACGCAACTTGCTTTCTTCTTCAAACTTCTTCCGCTGCACTTCGGCAAGCTGCTTCTCGTATTCTTCCTTCGCTTTCTTTTTCTTTTCTTCTTCAATGGCTTTGTTTGCTTTTTCCTGAGCCTCTTTTTGTTCAACCAACTTCTTCAGTAGTTCATCTTGCTTTTGTTTTAGCGCATCCTGTTCTTTCTTAGCCTTATCTTCCAGTTCCTTTTGTTTTTTTAATGCTTCAAGCTGCTTTAACTTCTCTGCATCCGATAACTTCGGATCTACAACTTTACTTAAATCTATTTTATTCGTCACAGTCTTGTTGACTTCATCAATCAGCTTCTGTAGATCGTTCCCTTGGAATTTGTTCATATCTCTCGCTTGTTTCGCCAAATTGCCAACGAGATCAAACAAGAGCTGCTCGATACGATCAAGGTCAGCTTGTGTATGATAATCGTAATTCAAAGTTTCCGGCGGCTTGCCTCCGAGCTCGTTCAGTAATTGCTGCTGTTTCTTGATAAACTCTTCGTTTTCTTTATCGATCGCTTCTTTGGACTTAATGAATTGCTCAATTACTTTCTGCGAAGCATTTTTCACGAAATTCTCGAGGCTCATTATTGAAATGTCGTCCTGCGGATTGGGCGGGATCGCCCCGGGAACCATCGTAATTTGTTGGCCTGGATAGATGTAGAATGGAGCCGGAGCCGGAAAGTCGCCCGCCGGCTTTGAGAGAATTTGTCCAAACCCGGAAGCGATGAAAAATTGAGACGTCCCCGTTAGTGAACTGACGCTAGCTAGAAGGTTTGTGCCGCGAACGCCCATGATTGCCGTAGGCGTCTCGAGAGTGAATTCATCGTCTTTGTTTTTGATCGACTTGACGGTCGACCATACAGTTCCTTTTAACATACTGACCTTCGTCGTCGTTCCTTTGCTATCGGACAGCTTGGAAAACGTTAGGGTCGTATTCGCCGAAGCGGACATCAGATCGTCTTCGGACGTACCGTTCGCAAATTGCAGAACAGCCGAGCCGTTACTGCCAACAGCCAGAATATCCCCTTCGTTCAAGCTCATTTTCTTAAATGCAGTGAACTCCTTGGAGCCTCCTGCTTTCTTCACTTTCACCGTACCCGTCAGTTCTTTGATGACGGCCACGCGCGACGTTGCCGCGGACGATTCGTTCGCGAATGCGCCAAGCAACGGCAGCAAAGCGAGCAGCAACGCCATCAATCGAATTGTCGTCTTCTTCATCACAACTCTCTCCTTTTGTTCTCACAAAATAGAATAGATTTATTCCAAAGTGCCAAGCACTTCATACACGCGAATCGGATGGGATTTGCCTTTGAACATCCGGTCTTCTCCTTCATCGAAACGGAAAAAGTCTTTTGTTTTCTCGTACACTTGCTCAGACACGTGAACTTGTCCTTTTTTCGTCTGCGATTCGATCCGGGCCGCGATATTTACGTTGTCTCCGATTGCCGTATAGTCGACACGCAAATAAGAACCGATGTTGCCGACGACGACATTACCGGTATGGATACCGATGCCAACGTTAACCTCGCATTGGTATTTCTCGAGAATCTGATCGCGAATCTTGTTCATGCCTTGCTGAATTTCGTAAGCAGTCTTGACCGCCTTCCGTTCATGCTCGTCAACGTCAAGAGGGGCGTTAAACAGGATCATTGCTGCATCCCCGATGAACTTATCAATGGTTCCTTCGTTGCTCAGCGTCGTCTCGGTAATCATGTTAAACATCGTGTTGAGCGTATCGACAAGTTCCGGCGGCGTCAGCTTCTCCGACAGCGGCGTAAATCCTCGAATATCGAGGAACAAAATCGTAATCATCTTCAAGTCGCCGCCGAGTTTGATGTCGATATCCTGCGAGACTATCTGCTTAACAAGATCGGGCGAAATATAACGACCGAACTGCCTCGTCACGAAACTCTTCTGTGCGCTATCCAAGTATGACTTAAGCGAGACGTTCGCCAAGTAGGCCAGTATCATCGCAAGCAGCATATACACGACGTTGACGTGTGTTGCTGTTGCAGCGTATACCGCAAACTGCGCATAGAGTACACCAGCGGAGACAACCAGGAAAATCAAGATCGAATATATGTTTTTTAATCTCCATGGAAGGAAAATAAATAATCCGAACAATAACGCCGCAATCGCCAGTTCCACGGCATTCGGGACATACGATACCGAAGTCCCTTTCAGCAGTTGGTTCGCGATATTCGCATGCACGTATACGAGCTTTACGTTCTTCTCGATCGGTGTCGCTGCCGTGTCCTGACCGCCGTCGCTGGATAGGCCAACCGCAGAGAAGCCAACGAAGACGATCGCATCCTTAAACCAATCTGCCGGGATGTCGCCATTCAGCACATCTACAAACGAGAATGTCGTAAAATCGTCCACGACCAACTGGTAGTCGATCGTGATCGTGTTTTTGGCGACGTTTTCCATTGTTTTCTTCGGATCGGTCATTCCATCGTATTTGCTCAGATCTGCTCCCGCCATCTCAACTGCCTTGTAGGCGAGAGAAGGTATGACTTCTCCGTCCGGTCCCTGGATTTTCAACCACGTCTGACGAATGACCCCATCCGGACTCGAGACACGATTAATATGGGCATGCTGGACGAGATCAGAGAACTCTTCGTAAGGCTTCAGCACGCTTTGTGCCTGTATAAGCCGATCACGCTTGGCGATGGAAGTATTGAATACATCTCCCATTATGCCGACATCCGGCAAAATCACGTTCTTGTACTGTGCAAGCGCCTCCGCGAATGCCATATCATCATCCGGGCTCTCGCTCGCTTCGCTGAACACGATATCGAAAGCGATCGCTTTCGGTTCGTTGCCCGGTTGATTTAGATTCGCCAAGAACGGAGCGTATACTGCACGACTCCACGGAAACCTTCCGAGCTCTTTTAATGAAGCATCATCGATTGTAACGACGATGATTTTCGTATTTTCCAAATTCCCGGCGTTCTGTTTCATCGAATAATCGAATAGAAGATTGTCGATCCTCTGAAGACTGTCTCCTCGATAAAGGAAGTAAACGACAACCAACAGGAGCGCGTTAAGCACAATCGCGATTCTCTTCATTCTTTCTTTCAAGGATGATCCGCCCGCCTTATGTAAATGATTCCATGATGGTTCTATTATAGCTTAGGACTTATGGTTTTTGTTGTATTTTGTCAAAATCATGACTTTCATGACTCGGGTCACAATTCACACAATGAAAAAAGCCCTTTCCTAGTCGAATTGACCTAGAAAAGAGCTTTTCGCGAGCCGTTGCCATCATTACATATTAAATGCCGAGTCCGCGATCTTGATGGAATCCGTCGGGCAGCCATCGGAAGCGTCTTGGAGATCGTCGTACAGATCTTCTGGGATTTCCGTATTGCCGTGGTTACCATCGTTCTGGTAGATGACTTCTGCCAAACCTTCGTCATCGTAATCGTAAATGTCAGGGGCCGTTGCTCCGCAAGCTCCGCAAGCGATACACGTGTCTTTATCTACGTAAGTGTACTTAGCCATGAATTACCCTCCAATATATACTCCGAGTTGTAAACAATAGTAGTCCACTACTGTTCAATATAATACAAAACCCAGTGAAGATCAAACGAAAAAACACGACGGATTCTGTGTCAGAAGCTTCTCCCTGTTATTCTTCCGAATTCGGCGGTTCCCTGAGGAAATCCGTTTGCAGAGATGTACCCCTCAGCTTCTTATTACGAATGAGTGAGGACGGGTCGTCTCCCAACATGCCTGCAGTGAGAATCGCGCTTTCGCCGTACTTATCCCTTAGAATATCCATGGCTGCCGTCAAACGATCCTTTTTTGGGCTCTCTTCGTATGAAAACAAATCGAGTTGGAACGGCGTATCGCTCTTGGGTGTCAGTCCCTGCAACGTGATGCCGAGCAACCGGACCGGACTCCTTTCCTTCCAATGGGTATCCATCAGCCTGCACGCGACGCGGTACACATCGTCGAGCAATTCGGTTGGCCCTTCCATCGTCGACGAGCGGGTAATCGTCTTCATGTCCGGATCACGAATCGTGATCTGTACAGTGACGCATACCATTTTCGAATGCCTCAACCGCCGTGTCGTCTGGTCAGCCAAATTCAGCAACACGCGTCGGAACTGCTCCCGTGTCGTTAAATCCGCCGGCAGTGTCGTCGTGTGGCCGATTGATTTCGGCGCTTCGTGAAGCGGCTGCACGGGAGAATCGTCGATGCCGTGCGCGGCACGCTTCATCCATCCGCCGTAGACGCCGAAACGATCTAGCAGCAAACTTTCGTCCGCCGCCGCCAATTCCCCGATCGTATTGATGTTTAGCCTGGTGAGCTTACCTGCCGACCGGTAGCCGATGCCGAACAAATTCTGGCATGGTTTATCCCACAACAGCCTCGGCACATCACGGCGCCTCAGAATCGTTATGGCATCTGGCTTGCGCATGTCCGACGCCATCTTCGCAAGCAGCTTGTTCGGGGCGATGCCGATCGAACATGGCAGGTTCAGTTCTTCTTTCACACGGCGTGCGATCGTTTCCGCGATTTGTACCGGCGTTCCGAACTGGGAACTGCCCGTAATGTCCAAATAACATTCGTCGATGGACACAGCTTCTAGGAGCGGCGTGTAGTTACCCGCGATTTTCATAAAACCTCGGCTGTATTTGCGATACAAATCAAAATCAGGGCGGATTAATATCAGTTCTGGGCAAACGGCTAGCGCCTGCTTGACCGTCGCTCCCGTCTTAACCCCGTGTGCTCTCGCTTCATACGAGCTCGTCACTACAATGCCTTTGCGAAGCTCCACGCTTCCCGCTACCGCCGTCGGCTTGCCTCGATAAATCTCGGGCTGCTCCGCCGCGTGAACGGAACAATAAAAGGCGTTCATATCGATGTGCAAAATGACTCTGGCCTTGTTCTCGCTCACGCGCTCGCCTCCCCTGCTACTCCAATTCATTATAACGGGGCGGCGAATGCCCTCGCAATGCGGTTGCCCTCTACTTTTCCCGGTCAGCATGGTATAATAGTTTAACCTGTTTATTTACTTGAAGGAGGCTTTACGGTTACGCATGTCAACTCCCCTTTGGATTTTCGACACGACCTTGCGCGACGGAACGCAAGGCGAAGGCATCAGCCTAACCGCTGAGGACAAAGTCAAAATTGCGCTGAAGCTAGACGCCCTGGGCGTCCACTATATTGAAGGCGGCAATCCAGGCAGCAACAGCAAGGACATCGAGTTTTTCCGACGCGTCCGGGAAATGAACCTGAACGCCAAGCTGACCGCCTTCGGCAGCACGAGAAGGAAAAACAGCAGTTGCGAGCATGACGTTAACCTGAAGCATCTGATCGAATCCGGTGCGCAAGCGGCGACGCTTGTCGGCAAATCATGGGATTTTCACGTTCACACCGCATTGCAGACGACACTTGAAGAAAATCTCGCTATGATCAACGAGTCCCTTGCTTTCGTGAAAAACGGAGGCATGGAAGCATTGTTCGATGCAGAGCATTTCTTCGACGGCTACAAGGCGAATCCGGAGTACGCGCTGGCTGCGCTCTCCAAAGCGAAGGAAGCCGGTGCAGCTTGGATCGTTCTGTGCGACACGAACGGCGGAACGCTTCCGGGAGAAATCAGCGAGATCGTCTCCCGTGTCGTTCGCGAGATCGACGCTCCTATCGGTATTCATACGCACAATGACTGCGAGCTTGCGGTCGCGAATACGCTGGCTGCTATTTCCGCGGGTGCGAGACAAGTTCAAGGCACGATCAATGGATACGGCGAACGTTGCGGCAATGCTAACCTTTGTTCGATTATTCCAACATTGCAGTTGAAAATGGGTTACAGCTGCGTCACCGATGATCAACTGAAATCCTTGACAGGCGTCGCCCGTTACGTCAGCGAGATCGCGAACGTTCACATGCCGGTCAATCAGCCGTACGTCGGCAACGCCGCGTTCGCTCACAAAGGCGGCATCCACGTTTCCGCAATCATGAAAGATTCTAAGACATATGAACACATCGAACCACAACTCGTCGGCAATAAGCAGCGAATACTCGTTTCCGAGCTCGCGGGACAAAGCAATATTTTGTCCAAAGCGCAGGAAATGGGACTAGACGTCAACCCGGAAAATATGAAATCCCGCGAAGTGATCGATCGTATTAAAGAATTGGAACATCAGGGCTACCAGTTTGAAGGCGCCGACGCTTCTTTGGAACTTTTGCTGCGCGACGCATACGGGAGCGCCTCTCAGGCGTTTATCGTCGACTCGTTCAAGATTATGGTCGAGAGCAGAGACGGAGCTATGGTGACGGAGGCGATCGTCAAAATCTCCGTCGCGGGCGAGCAAGTGTATACGGTGGCGGAAGGTAACGGCCCGGTCAACGCGCTCGACAACGCCCTTCGCAAAGCGTTAATTCAATATTACCCCGGTATTCGTGACATTCATTTATCTGACTACAAAGTCCGGGTGCTTGACGAAAAAGATACGACGGCAGCCAAAGTTCGCGTGCTGATCGAATCGACTAATTTTCACGATACGTGGAGCACAGTCGGCGTATCGTCCAACGTCATCGAAGCGAGTTGGGAAGCGCTCATCGACAGTATCCGTTACGCCTTGCTCGGCATGGATAAAGATGAACGCGAGCCTGAATTCATCGGCGGAACACACGGACTGTTGAATCACTAAACATGGAAAAAGGGAGGCTGCGGCCTCCCTTTTATTCGTTTGGAATGCAACTTTTCGTAGGTTACGCTCGAGCCTATCTCGAACCGCTCAGTCTTTACAGCACGTCCGCCAAATATTGCTCCCATTGCTCCCGGTCGATAATCCCCTCAATGCGATGGCGAATGACACCGTCCCGATCAATGATGAAGCTGACTGGAAAATACGCCACTTTATACAGATCGACACCTGTGCCCTCCGGATCTGTCAAGACAGGAAACGTATTGAACCCTTGTTCCCTGACGAACACTTTCGCGTCCCTTAGCTTATCGAACTTCGTCGCGTTCACCGCGTACAAATCCAATTTGTCCTTATGGGCTTCGTAGATCGACAAAAGCTCCGGCGCTTCCTTCTCGCACGGACCGCACCAAGCTGCCCAGAAATTCACGATCATCGCCTTGTCGCGCTTCCCGCCGACTTCGTACTTCGCGTCAGACCCGTCCAGACTAGCGAAAGAAACCGGCGGAGCATATCGGTTTTCCTTCGGAGAAGGAGCAGCGGGAATACCCGCGATCGCCTTACCTTCTACAATCTCGCCCGCCGCGCTGCCCGCCGAACTGCCTTTAGAATCCCATATCCAAGCCGCCGCGGCAACTGCAAGCACGGCGAATAAAATCAACAAGTTTCTTTTCATATCGCGAATCACTCTTCCCGCTCATTGTCGTTTCTTTTATCATACCCCATTTCGCATATTCGTTCCAAGCTCTTCGGGCCGTTTGTCGCATATCCGTCACGACTCCGGGGAACGTTAATGTCGTTATCCAAAGACGAGATAATCATCGCACACCTATGCGATTACCTCGCCGCAGAGGAGGCATAACATTGGCGGTATCGACGAAACCCCGGCGCAAACTTACGATCAGCTTTACAAGCGAAATTGCTGAACGAGCTGAAGGCCAAAGCCGCAAAGCCGATCAAGAAAAAGGAAAAGGCGCGGGCAAAATCAAACAGTATATTGCCCTCTCGACTGTCCCCCTGGTGCTGGTGCTTGGCAACTCCATGCTCGTACCGATATTACCGACGCTCCGCAACAAGCTCGGCATCAGCCAGTTTCAGACGAGCCTCGTCATTAGTTTGTTTTCCATCGCAGCCGCTCTTATCATTCCGATCGCCGGTTACTTGTCCGATCGCTTCTCCCGCAAAGCAGTGATTATCCCTTCGCTTATCGTTTACGGAGCGGCGGGCATACTGGCGGGGTTCGGCGTTGTTTGGGATTCCTATGGCATGCTTATCGGAGCTAGGGCGCTGCAAGGCATTGGCGCTGCAGGGACCGCGCCAATCGCGATGGCGCTTGTTGGAGATCTCTACAAAGACGGAGAGGAAAGCCAGGCGCTTGGCTTGATTGAAGCGGCAAATGGTTCGGGCAAAGTCATCAGCCCCATTCTCGGTTCCCTGTTCGCTCTCATTGTCTGGTACGCCGCATTTTTCGCTTTCCCCGTTTTCTGTGCGCTTTCCTTGCTTGCGATGATTTTCCTGATCAAGGAACCGGCCAAGAAAGAGGAACCGAAGCCGATCAAACAGTACGTCGTATCCGTCAAAAAAATATTCGCCAAGAACGGCCGCTGGCTCGTCGCTTCTTTTTTCGGCGGATCTTTAGCGCTCTTTATTTTGTTTGGCGTATTGTTTTTCCTCTCCGACATTCTCGAGAAACCGCCATATTCGATCGAAGGCGTGCGCAAAGGCTTCGTACTCGCGATCCCGCTTCTCGGCATGGTGGCGACAGCCTATGTGACAGGTTCGAAAATTCGTAAAAACGGCGTCCTTATGCGCTGGCTCATGAATATCGGCCTGGCGCTCATGACCGTCTCTTTAGCGCTCGCCATTTGGTTAAACACGAATTTGTACGTCTTCATCGGACTGCTGACATTAAGCAGCATCGGCACCGGCCTGCTTCTTCCTTGCCTGAATACGATGATTACCGGCGCTGTCGAGAAAGCCGAGCGAGGAATGATCACGTCGCTATACAGCAGTTTGCGTTTTTTCGGCGTGGCGTTTGGTCCCCCTTTGTTCGGATGGATGATGGCGAAGTCCCATCAACTTGTATTCATAACGGTGTCCGCCTTATCCCTTATCGCTCTTGGACTTGTTTTCTTTCTCGTCAAGCCAGGCAAACAAGTTCAATAATTCCCCGATCATAGTTGCCTTCGAGCATCCAATTCGACATACTTAGAGATGTTGGAGGAAGGACGGAAAGGTAAATGATCGTGCGCATCAGCGAAAAATTGGAACAGGAATGGCTCTCAGCCGCAATTGCGAGACTGCCGCTCGAATGCTGTGGTGTCGTCTACGGCAAAGAAACGGAAGGGTTCCTCGACGTGGAATCGTTCGGCATTATTCGCAATGCGGCTACCTCGCCCGAAAATCGGTTTGCATTTCATCCTGAGGATTGGGTGGCCGTTTTCTCCGAAGCGCAACAAAACCAACGAGACATCGTTGGTTTCTTTCATTCCCACCCTGAAGGACCGCTCTTGCCCAGTAAACAGGACGATGACGGCTCGCTGCCATGGCGGACCTATTGGATTGTCGGCATATCGTCCGTTGATCGAGCTATCTCCGCTTTCCGCCGGCATCCGACTGACGGACGATGGCTACCTCAGCGCATCGAGCGGGTATAACGACATCTTCCCGATCAGTGCCGGCTTAAATACGCATAAAGTTCACCCAAAGTGTTCACTTGTCTGTTAGAGATTTGCTCCAGGAATCTAAAATAAAGCTGAGCCGTCATCCTCGCATCATGTAACGCATGATGCCTAGTCGTTACCTCGACACCGAATCGTTCTAACACTTCGTCCAATCCGTAATGCATGGCTTTCGGGTCGAGCCATTTCGCGATCATCATCGTATCGACGATACGGTGGGATAAGTTCACTTTAGACGTACGCCATAAAGCACTATTCAAAAATTGTTTGTCGTGTCCGCTGCCATGGGCAATCAATACGCGTCTGCCGATGAAATCCATAAAATCGTGAAGCGACTGCATGATGTCCGGCGCATCTTTCGCCATCTCGTTCGTAATGCCCGTAAGTTCCGTAATATGTCGGGGAATTTTACGCTTCGGATTCACGAGCCGATAAAACGGCTCCGCTTCTTCGAACTTTTCTCCCCTAATAAGGATTCCGCCGATCGAAATGATCTCATCCCCGTTATATGGATAAAACCCGGTTGTCTCTAGATCGAATACGACGGCTTCCATTTCCGAAAGCTGCAGTTCCATCGAACTTTCTTTGCGCTGATCCCGGGACATCGATCGGATGAAGGCCATTTGCTGGGCATTGGTCGAACCGAGCATGGAAGCGATGGCCGGGGTAATCCCGCCCATTTTGTACAAGTTCCACATTTTACCCATTGAATTCGTGTTTTTCGGATCCTTCACCGTATCACCTCCCGCCGAAGCGGTCCTGCATCTCTCTTTGCACTCTTCGTTGAATTTTCCGACCGGACTTGAGCGCTTTCTTTAACTGAGTCCTCAGAACCTTCGTCAATCTCTCCGCAGGTATTTTACCGGAAGCCGTCAATCGTACACTTTCGTTAGGCGTCTCCGTAAACATTCTGATCTCCAGTAAGAATGAGAAAGCTTCCGCATATTCTGCAGCTTCATCGTCATCAAGCAGCTTCGCTCGTCTTAAGCATTCAATTCTGCCGAACGTGCTCGTTTCACGAATGTTTGCCTGAATCGCAAGAAGACGAAATGCGTTCACCATCGGAATGTACGCACCGTATTTGACATCTAGACTTCCTGCATCCTCACCGTATTGTTCCGTCAGCAATTGACCGAACACGCCGACAAGCACTTTGCGCCGAATCGTATTCTCCATCATTCGCTTAGCGATGACGGGGTGGTTTAACATGTCCCCGAAGAAATGGCTCTTCACTTGATCCGCAAGCGCCGAATCCCCATAGATGTGTCGTGCATCCGCGAAAATCAGCAAATAACGCACATTTTCCCAAGCCGGTTCCGCGAACCATCCGTCGATTTTCTCCATCCATCCACTTAGCGGCAAGCGCCATTCGGCATTGTTAGACATCACTTCCCCTTCGCATGGCGGGTACTCCATCGCAATCAAATCGTTTACGATCTTCTCGGAGAGTCGAGCAAAATAAACTCGGTACAGCGCAGCTTTGTCCTCATCGGCTGTGTCCGCGTACACAAGACAACTATCCTGATCGCTGTATGTCGTCTGTTCTCGGCGTCCGCCGCTGCCAAGCAGCATATACGCATAAGGCACGGGCGGGGCGCCAAGCCCCATCCGTGCCAGATCGTTCTCCGCCAGCGCAATCGTCCTCGCTATCAGGGCGTCATGTAATTCGTTTAACGACTCGACTAAATCAGACGCCTTGAAAGCCGCCACTTTCGTCGCCAGACGATTCTGCTCTTTCTGTCTAATCTCGATTAGCGCTGTTAGATCGCCGGCACCTGCTATGTCCAACAACCGCTTCTCCCGATCGGGACTTAACATGCGGTCATACCCTCCTGTAATACACCGTCGAATCAGAATTTACCTTTATGCCGACGTACCGGCTTTTTTCATTTGTTCCGGATAACCGTAATTGCCGTGTTCGCTCAAGTCAAGACCAATAATCTCTTGTTCTTCGGTGACGCGGAAGCCGATCGCTTGCTTCACGACCCACAGCACGATGAATGAGGCGGCGAACGCGAATGCTCCGCATACGGCTACGGACAAAGCCTGAACACCTAACTGATGCCATCCGCCGCCATAGAACAATCCCGCTTGACCTACACCGACTTTACCAGCCAATTGTTCCGTTGCAAACAAACCATTCGCCAGCGTTCCCCAAACTCCTGCCGCACCGTGCACGGAAAGCGCGAAGATCGGATCGTCGACTTTGATTTTCTCGAAAAATTTGGCGCTGAAGAACACAAGTACGCCGGCGACAAGACCGATAACGACAGCCGCCCAAGGCACGACGAAAGCGCAAGAAGCTGTAATGGCCACAAGGCCGGCAAGCGCACCATTTAGCATCGCCGTAATATCGGCTTTACCTGTTACGAGCCAGGAAATCAGAAGGGCCGCTACCGCACCGGCTGCTGCACCAAGTTGTGTGTTAAACGCGACATATCCGAAGAAGCCATCGCCTACAGCGACCGTGCTGCCTGCGTTAAATCCGAACCAACCAATCCACAACAGCAGTACAGCAAGTGCGGTAAACACTTGGTTGTGGCCGAGAATTCCGTTCGCAGAGCCATCTTTGTTGAACTTGCCGATGCGAGGCTTCAGCAGAATCGTTGCCGCCAATGCCCCTATGGCGCCCGTCAAGTGGACGACAGTCGAGCCAGCGAAGTCTTGCGCACCATCTTTGGCAAGCCAGCCCCCGCCCCAAATCCAGTGAGCGATGACCGGATAAATGATGGAAATGAAAAACAGTGTGAAAATAAGGTAAGAGGACAATTTAGCGCGTTCGGCGAACCCGCCCCATGCAATCGAGAGCGATACGGCAGCAAATGCCAACTGGAAAATAAAGAAAAGCGTCGTTGGTGTCGATCCATCCGCCGAAGCGACTGCCGGGTCGAAGAAGAAGCTGCCGAGACCCATAAATTTATTCAACGCTTCAGATGCGTCTCCGCCGAAACTAATGCCATATCCGACTGCCCAATACACGATGGAGCCGAGACCGAGCGTGAAAATCGTTTTGCCGGCAACATGGCCTGCATTCTTCATTCGAGTCGATCCCGCTTCAAGGAGTATGAATCCCCCTTGCATGAGCAGCACTAGAATGCCGGCTAACATAACCCAGAGTGCGTTCAGCCCCATGTTCAGCGTGGTTGCTGACGGATCGTCCGCGAATGCTATCGTCGGAAAAAGCAGCAAAAGCGCGCATACCGCAATCAAACATTTTTTCATCATACTGACCACTCCCACAATTGAATGTAATATTTTCTGACATTAAAGAAAGACTTATCGTCATTATAGGGTGGGATCTGATGTTTGACAATAGATAATTTCGATATTGGTACAACTTATCCCTCATATATCTAACATAGACTTAACATAATTTCATTTTTATCTGTTGAAATAGAAAAATCACTTGGAATTCGCGCAATAACCTAACACACGAATCATGCGTTTCCGTTTTCCCCGACGGATTACATACCAATCTTTATAGCCCATCCCATTCATTCCACGAATGGCGTGCATTCCGAGCGGAAGCATCACGTTTGACTGTATGGTTCGCCTTTTTGTATGATAAGAATAAGAAGCAACAACAAGGAACAAGGAAAGAAGGGTTGATCGATGCGGAACGGTATAGCTAAAAAAGGGCGCCTTTACCGGATCGGAGAACTTTCCGAGCTGGCCGGCATAAGCCCTCGAACGATCGATTACTACACCGGCCTTGGCCTGCTCGCACCTGCGAAGAGATCTACGGGCAATTACAGATTGTATGATGATGAAACTTTATCGAGAATCCATCGTATTGAACAATTGAAAGCGCAGAAATTCACATTAGAAGAAATCCGGGAGCAATTCGCTTCCTTGAACCGCGTCGTCCCTGACGAAGCGGTAACACGCAAGCTGTCCGAGCTGCAATCCCATCTCGCACAGCTGGAACGCGAAGTAAAAGAACTGGAACCGGTATTCGATCAACTTAAGCCCCAACAGGCTAAGAGGTTGTTCCGGACCCTTACTCCGCAAACCGCCGCGTGCATCGAAGCATTATTGTTGCTTCTGGGGAAAAATAATCTCATGTGACGCTTTCAGATGCTCGTCACATTCTCGCATTACCAATAGGAGGAACCGATATGTTGTTTTTCCACCCGATGGACTTCCTGATCATCATCGCTTTCGTCTTGTCGCTATGGGCTCAGTTCAGGGTTAGCAGCACCTTTAATCGTTGGTCCGAAGTAAAAGCCGCAAGCGGAATGACCGGTTATGATGCCGCTAGACGTATGCTCGACCGCAATGGCCTGCAAGACATTCCGATCGAACCTGTGCCCGGCAAGCTATCAGACCACTACGATCCGATTCACCGTGTTGTTCGCCTATCCGAACCCGTTTATTACGAAAGTTCGATCTCCGCGATTTCCGTCGCCTGCCACGAAGTCGGTCATGCCATTCAGCATAGCGAATCGTATCCGATGCTTGTCATCCGTCATCGCATGTTTCCCGTCGTCCGGTTCGCATCCGGCTTCGCACCGTTCCTACTGCTTGCCGGCTTCTTGTTCCACTTTGCGAACTTGATCGGACTTGGGATCATCTTCTTCACCGCTGCCGTCGCATTCCAACTCGTGACGTTGCCTGTCGAGTTCAATGCCAGCTCTCGCGCACGCCATCTAATGGTCGCCGAAGGCTTCATCGCCCGAGACGAGGAGAGAGGCGTAGCCAAAGTGCTTAACGCAGCAGCTCTCACGTACGTTGCCGCCGCTTTAATCTCGCTCCTAGAGCTGATCAAGTACATTTTGATCTTCACGAACAGCAACAGGGATTAAACATTACATCGTCTCACAACACGAAACCCTCGCCATCTACTCTGGCGAGGGTTCATTTGTTCAAACAGCTTTATAACCTCTTGTACTCGGTTTTGAAAAACTCGATCATGAATTCATGGAACATTCGGACGACAAGCGGCAACTTCTCGCCGGAGCGGCGAATCAAACCGATCGTCCTCGTTACGCGCGGCTCTTTGATTTTTACGACGGCAGGCATCATTGAACTCGTCTCGAACATTGCCATCTCAGGCAACAAACTGACCCCCATGCCTGCAGCGACCAACCCGCGAATCGTCCCCGACTCTTCGCCTTCAAAGCCGATGTTCGGCGTGAACCCCGCCTCTTTGCAAGCTTCCCATACGATCGGCCGAAGAGAATAGCCGGCGCCGAACAGAACGAATGTCTCATCTCTCAGCTCGCTCAGCTCGATCGACTCTTCATTGGCCAAGCGATGAGTGTCCGGCAGAATCGCGAACAATTCCTCCGTCAGCACAATTTCCCCCGTCACTTGTTCGTTTTTCTCCGGGAACGGAGAGATAAAGGCGATATCGACCTCAGCATCGATGACGTCGCGGATCAGAGACGGATACATCCCTTGGCGGAACCGGAATTTCACGTGAGGGTGAAGTTTGCGAAACGCGGCCACGACTTGCGGGACGAGATGAATGCCAAGGCTGTGCGGGAACCCTATGCGGATCTCTCCGACTTCCGGGTCGAGAAACTCATGAATCTCCAATACCGCGCGATCCAGATCGCCTAGCACCGTCTCCGCACGACGAAGGAACAGCTGCCCCACCGGCGTTAATTGTACGTTCCGACCGCGCTGCATAAACAGCCGAACGCCCAACTCTTCCTCTAGCCTATGGATTTGCCGGCTGACGGCCGATTGCGCGACGTGCAATTCTTCCGCCGCTTTGGTCACATGCTGCAACCGGGCGACTTGAACAAAATATTGCAACTGCCTTAGTTCCATGTGAACCGCCCTTTCCGAACGCCTCGATCGATTTCCAACGATTGGACAACGGTGTCCGATAACGATTATAATAATTACGGCAAAACCACCCATAAGGAGGATTACCGATATGTCCCAAGAACGTTCCGTTTCATTTAAGGGCAATCCCATCACACTCGTAGGCCCTACGCTTACGGCGGGAGAAACAGCTCCGGACTTTACGCTTAACAAAAACTTACTCGAGACGGCTTCCTTGCAAGACTACGCAGGCAAAGTCAAATTGATCAGCGTCGTTCCTTCTATCGACACCGGTGTATGCGACGCACAAACCCGTCGTTTTAACGAAGAAGCTTCCAAACTTGGGGACAATGTCGTCATCCTCACGGTGAGCGCGGACCTCCCGTTCGCTCAGGCTCGCTGGTGCGGCGCCGCCGGCGTTGACCGCGTCGTTCTTCTGTCCGATTACAAAGACAATGCGTTCGGCAAAGCATACGGCGTCTTCATCAAGGAATTCCACCTCGACATGAGAGCTATCTTCGTTCTCGACGCTAACAACAAAATTACTTATGTTGAAGTGCTTAACGAAATGACCGAGCATCCGAACTACGAGGCGGCAGTCTCTGCCGTGAAAAGCCTGATCTAAATTCGGCCCAAACACCTAATGAACAAAAAGCGAGGAAAGGCATTCGCCTTCCTCGCCTTTTTTATAAGACAACTTCTTTATAATTTATAAGCGGATAACTTCTTGTCGAACACCGCATAAAGTTCTTGAATATTTCGATAATTGGCCCCCAGATCGCCAAGCGACCCGCGAGACGCGGAGTAGATGTCGACAGCCGTAGTGATGGGACCCGTACCGACAACCTGGATCGTAATATCCATCGTTCGACCGGACATTGACTTCTTCTCCACCACAATTTCTCCGACGTTCTGCACTTCGTGAAGAACTTTATAGCCCTTCATTTTCTTCAAAATATTGCCTACTTCTTCCCATGCACGATCCTTCGAAAGCCGATAGTAGTGCGATTTCAACTTCGGGTCCTTCGCTTTGTCGCTCGTATGCTCATGACTGCGGATTAAACCGATCAAAAACCGTTTCAATTCCCTCTCTCCCTCCGGATACCCTTGACGCTGCTTCATGCCTTTCCACGCCTCGCCTCGGGGCAAAAACGTCCAAGGATAGAGAAAACCCGCCTATGCCGTCCGACGTGCATGTTTCTGAACCTGCTTTGGCAGGTGGGTGCTCGCAGATCGGCTTTTGACTTCCCTTTTCGGGGGCATGTCAGCTACCGGACGATGTAGAGCTCCCTGGAAACAAACATTGGTTCAAAACAATTAAGCGCCGTAACGCACAAGGCAGGAGTATTCTCATTATAAGCACGCGGAACGCAAAAGTAAAATGGTTAGCCCTGGGACTACTTTTCGTTGTTACGATCTTCTTCGGAATCGGTATCTTCGGAAGCTTGTCCTTCGTCCGATTCGGCTGCTGCATCCTTCAACAACATCATCTTCTGGATGATAATGTTGAAATTATAATACGTGTAGATCGCGATAACGCTGCCGAAGAAAAACGGGATAAGGAACGTGAAGTTCATGCCGCCCAGTTGTTTCGGCATGCTGACAAACATAATCGCCACCGTTCCAATCGCCATCATAAACGAACGGATAGGACGGCCGATCGTCAATATCAGCGCGTTTTTGAGAAGTTGAACCGTTTTCATATGAAAATGAGACAACAGAGAGAAGAAGTGAAGCAAAGAAACGAGCAGAAGTACCATCAACGCAATGAACAAATAGGCGATAATCGCGAAACCGTTCATCTGCTTCAAGTACACTTGAAAATCGATGATCATGATCGCGAACAGCAACGCGTAGAAGACGCCGCCGATCATCGCTTGAACGTAATTCTGCTTGTAGCTACGGAAAAACGTCTTGAACAACGGAACGTCCGTATCTCCGAGCACCCACTTGCGGGCGAGCGAGAACATCGCCGAAGTCGAAGGAAACAAAGTGAACGGAGCGACGACGGCAAGCGTAATAATGCTCGCTTTTAATTGATCCGCCGTTTCCGAACCTAACAATCCGGTAAGCAAAAGAAACCAGAACGGAATGGAAGTGACGAGCCACAATACGTTAGTAACCGACAATCTCATGATCCATTCGGACAGCTTATAGAAGCCGCCCATCATGCCACGCATTTCCATAGGATTTCCTCCCTGGTGACACTATAAAGGTAGTTCAAAAAACCGATTGTGTTTACGAAGTATCTCTGAAAGCCTACTCGATACTTACAACCGATTTTTTGAACTTCTATTCAATTTAGATCTTCACGAAATCTTCGCTGGAGGAACGGGAACCGCGATAGTCATCGCGACGTTCCGGACGTCCACGACCTGCGTCGCGGTTGCCTTCGCCATAGCTGGAACGACTTTGACCTTGACCACCGCCGTAAGGGCGACGTTGACCGCCGTTGTAGCCGCCGGAGCTGCCGCCGCGCGAGTCGCTGCGACCTTGACCGCCGCCGCGCCACGAGCCGCCGCTACCGCCTTGACCGCTGCCGTATGGACGGCGTTGACCGCTGTTGTTGCTGCCATAGCCGCCGCGGTTGCCCCCACCTTCGAATTTGCGTTTCTTCGAACGGATCGGGTCTTCTGGAGTCAGTTCGATGTTGACGTCTTTCTTGTCGCCTGTCAGCAATTTCATCGCAGCGGCAAGCAGTTCAACGGAATCATACTGCTCAAGCAATTGGCTGGCCACCCACTTGAACGGATTAACTTCCTCTTCGGTCCGAATCGTATCCATAATACGCTCAGCCAAAATCTTCTGCTTGCCTTCCATCGCTTCGGAAATCGTCGGCAGCACTTTTTTGGAAATGCGATGACGCGTAACTCGTTCGATGAAATGCAAGTGATCGGTTTCGCGGTAAGTGACGAAAGACCAAGATGTGCCTTCTTTGCCTGCACGGCCCGTACGACCAATCCGGTGAACGTAGCTTTCAGGATCTTGCGGCAAATCGAAGTTGATGACGTGTGTAACGCCCGAGACGTCAAGTCCGCGTGCGGCTACGTCCGTCGCAACCAGAATGTCGATGCTTCCATCGCGGAATTTGCGCATAACCGTATCGCGCTGATTCTGCGACAAGTCGCCGTGCAAGCCGTCCGCAGCGTATCCGCGCTTCATGAGCGCTTCAGACAGCTCGGCGACGCGGCGTTTCGTGCGGCCGAAAATGATTGCAAGCTCCGGCGGTTCCATGTCCAGCAATCGGGTCAAGCCGTCGAATTTCATGCGTTCCTGAATTTCAACATAATATTGCTGGATAAGAGGCGCGCTGAGCAGCTTGGATTCGACTTTGACATGCTCCGGCTCGCGCAGGAATTGTTGCGCCAGCTTCTGGATGTTCGCAGGCATCGTAGCCGAGAACAGAAGCGTCTGACGCTCTTCAGGAACAAGTCTCAAGATAGACTGAATGTCTTCCATGAAGCCCATGTCGAGCATTTCGTCCGCTTCGTCGAGAACGACGGTCTGAACGTCGTCCAGGCGAATGGTCTTGCGGTTGATGTGGTCGAGCAAACGACCTGGGGTGCCGATAATGATCTGCGGTTTCCGTTTCAAGGAACGGATTTGACGTGAGATGTCTTGACCGCCATATATAGCCAAGGAACGAAGTCCCTTGAAACGTCCAAGCTTCTCAATTTCTTCGGATACTTGAATCGCGAGCTCGCGGGTTGGCGCCATGATTAAGGCGACGATGCGATCTTCTTTCTGCGCGATTTTGCTGATGAGCGGTATACCGAACGCTGCGGTCTTACCTGTGCCCGTCTGCGCTTGCCCGATCATGTCTTTTCCGGCAATGGCAACGGGAATGGCTTTCGCTTGGATTGGGGTCGCTTCTTCAAATCCCATCTCCGATATGGCTTGAAGAACGTCGGACTCCAAACCAAACTCTGCAAATGTGCTCAAACTTTTTCAATCTCCTTCTGTGTTGGGCCTTCAATTTACGGCTTCCAAAAAAATGATCAGTTCATTATAGCACACCCCCGCTCCTAACTCCAGTGTTAGGAAACGGATACCAATCGTTGCATGATCGCCATCGCCCGGGGGAACTTAATCGAAGGAAGCGATCCGTCAAAGGCAAGGAGTGCTGACATGAAGAGATTTACCATAATCGGCCCCGTATTTTTGATGCTGCTAAGCGCAATTGCCGTTGCCGCGGGTTTTCAACTGCTGCTCATTCCAGCCAAACTACTGAGCAGTGGAATGTCCGGTGTGGCCATGATCGTCGGTTACGTGCTCGGATGGAATATCGGCTGGCTGTATTTTGCCCTGAACGTCCCGATTTTGCTCTGGGGATATCGCAGACTCGGCAAAAGGTTCATTTTCCTCAGCGTTGTCACCGTTATCTCCACTTCGATCGCCATGCAAGTCATACCGGCAACGATGTTAACGAACGATCGACTGCTCGCTTCCGTATTCGGTGGCGTGCTCGTCGGACTTGGCTCCACCGTTTCCCTCCGATATGGCGGTTCTACCGGCGGCTTCGACATCGTCGCTTCCATCATATCACGTTCGAGGGATTTACCCGTCGGCATTCTTACTGTGCTGCTGAACACGGTCGTCGTTACGGCGCTTGGATTGCTGAACAACGATTGGAACGCCGCTCTTTATTCTATGCTGTCGATCTACTTAACGGGAAAAATAATTGACGCTGTCCATACCCCGCATCATAAGGTGACTGCCTTTATCGTCACGAATGAGACACAGGAACTGGCTTCCAGACTTCTCAAGCTTCCGCGAGGCGTTACGATCGTGAAAACAAGAGGCGCCTTCACAAGCGAAGAACGCGATATGCTTATGACGGTAACGACTCGTTACGAGCTTGCCGAGTTACGCAAATTAATTCGCGAGGTAGATGCAAAAGCGTTCGTGAACGTCGTTCAAACCGTGGATGTCATCGGCGAGTTTCGTAAGCGCTGATCACTTGTATACTTCTGGATGGCCAACCGCCCGAATTTCCTAGTCGTTCTCGGCAAAATACTACAAAATACCTGTGTCTACTCTTCTCTATCTCGATTATAATTTTGTTACAGGGATGATGGGGAGAGAATGGTAAATGAATATTTTATTGGCATTGCTCGTGTTGCTGAATGCATCGACCGAAGGTCACCACCCGCAGGAAAAAGGCAAGGTATGGAAAGCGATTACATCAACTATTCAAAGCATGGCATCCGAGACGAGTGGTGACGGAGGCGGCACCGTTACTAATCCGGTCGAGCCGACCTCGACGGCGGACCCGCAACCCGGAGCCCCCGTCGTCAAGGGGATATACGTGACGGCTTACAGCGCCGGCGGAGCAAGAATGGCTACCTTGCTCGATCTGCTCGACAGAACCGAATTGAACACGATGGTCATCGATGTGAAAGACGATCTCGGCAACATTACTTACAAGACGGATAATCCTCTTTTACAAAAACTCGGCAATCCGCAGCCTTACATTAAAGATATACATAAGCTGATGGAGACGCTCGAAGCGCACAAAATTTATCCGATTGCACGGGTTGTCGTATTTAAAGACAGCGTTCTGGCGAAAAAACATCCCGAATATTCTTACGTCCAGAAAGACGGCACGCTCTGGCAAAATAAGAACGGGGACAAATTCGTCAACCCCTACCGCAAGGAAGTATGGGATTACAACGTCGAAATGGCCAAGGAAGCGGCCAAACTCGGCTTCAAGGAAGTCCAGTTCGACTACGTCAGGTTTCCTGAAGGGTTCGAGAAAAAAGCCGACAGCCTGAAATTTACGAAGTCGGACCTTAGCCGCGTAGACATCGTCACAGGATTCGTCGAATATGCGAAGAAGCAGTTGGCACCGCTTGGCGTTCGGGTTTCCGTTGACATCTTCGGCTACGCTGCATCCGTTCCGGCCGCCGAAGGCATCGGGCAAGATTTCGTAAAAATTTCCAACGCTGTGAATGTCATCTCTCCGATGATTTATCCGAGCCATTATAGCACCGGCTGGTTCGGACAGAAAGATCCGGACAATGCACCATACGCCACGATCAAGGGTGCTATGGATGATACGCACAAGAAACTCGACCCTTTGGCAGGAGCCAAGCCGGTGATCCGACCGTGGATTCAGGATTTCACTGCAAGCTGGCTCGGTAAAGGCCATTACACCAAATACGGAGCCGCGGAAGTCCAAGCGCAGATTAAAGCTCTGAACGACAGCGGGGTCAAAGAGTTCCTCCTCTGGAACGCAGGCAATAAATATTCGGAAGGCGTCAAATATTAATAAAGCACTTATACGTACCGAAGATTTCTAAACAAAATCCCCTTTGGACTCGCAGCGCCCGAAAAGAGCGGCTTGCGGCCCGAAGGGGATTTTTCAGTTATTCTCCGTTGCTATGCTAGTCTAGTCTCCCGTCAGCTTACGAATTTGCTGCGGATTCGCGTGATACACCTTTTTAAACATTTTCGAGAAATAAGAGAAATTGCCGTATCCAAGCTTCTGAGCGATTTCCGAGATCGGAATCGTTGAATGGGAGATCAGCTCTTTGGCGATGCGCATTCTCTCGGCTAACAAATAATCGGTAATGCTGCAGCCGGTTTCCTTCTTGAACAGCCTGGAAAGATAAGCGGGGTTCAAATGAACGTATTCCGCCAGCGATTCCCTGGTGATGTTCTCGCCGAGATGGTCGGCAATGTGTGCCTTCAGGCGATGAATGACGGAATCTTGCCGGAATAAGTAGCCGTGTACCGTGCGGGTAAGCTTAATGCCCCAGCTTTCCAGTTGCTCGAGCGTCCGAGGCGGCGATTGCGGCTGCGGGATGCCCGCATCCTGCGACAGCAGATGGGCAGATAGCCCCTTCTTCTGCAGCAAATAATGAATCATTTGCAAGAATCCTTGGTAATAAGCCTGCAGCGCACTCGCCCCGAATCGCCTGTCCGACCCAAGCTCCGCGATCCCGCCCTTCAGAAGGCGAATCAACTCTTCGTCCTTGCCGTTCTCCAGCAATAATGCCCATGCTGCAAAGTCGGGCAAGCGGAAGTCGACAACCGTCTCCGCGTTAACGTCTCGCAGCCAGTTCAACCGATTGGACTCGCTGAGATTATTGTATTCCATCGACAATAGAGCCTTGTACATTTTCGTCAGTTCGTGCAGTTCCACCGGTTCTCCGATGTAACACGAAACCGCGCAGTTCAAATACTGATTACACGCCTCGACATAGCGATTGCATCTATCGCCGATTCCTTCGCGGAGAGCGACATTTTCTCCCGGGGACACGTAGACGATCGCCACCGTTACTCCGTGTTTCGTCTGCACGACTTCGCCTTTCGAGGTTGCGATCAAGAGCTCGCCCGCAGTTTGTCGGATCGCATACTCCATCACCTCTTCGTCCCTAGTGCTAAGCTCCCGCTTCCAGTCCTCCACGCTGACCATGACGGGAAGAACATATGCGTCCGGCGGCAGCGCGATGCCGTACTCGGCTGGCAATCCTCTCGCCGTTTCCGGCGTCGCTACGATTCTTTCCGCAAGCAGGTCATACCAGAACCGTTCGCTGAGCAGCGTTTTCTTCTTGTTCCACAGCTCGTAATACGGCTTGTATTTCTCGACCTGCCCCAGTTCGTCGGCTTTCCGTTCAACGGCGTCAATCGCTTTGCGAAGCGTGTTCTCGAGCGCATCGAACTCCACCGGCTTCATCATATAATCAAAGCTGCTGAGCTGTATCGCTCGCTGCATGAACCGGAAGTCGCCGTGTGCCGTTAGAAATATCGTCTCCGTATACGGAGAGTGCTCATTCGCCCACTCTAGCAACTCGATACCTGTCCCTTTCGGCATCTCGATATCGCAAATCATGACATGGATGCGATGTTGTTCGAACACTTTCACCGCATCTCTCATATTAAAGGCTTCGAAAACTTCCGTTACGCCCAGACCGTTCCAATCGATTGCATCTTTTAACCCCATGACCGCGTACAATTCATCGTCGACGATCAGCACGTTCACACGCGCCACCTCCGCTTCCCCTTTAAGCCGTTCGTCCGGCTTTAGGTTTCTCCGTTGTTTTTCTCCGTCCAATTCATAGATCCGGGAGGCTCGACGGGAAACGCGATCTCCACGACCGCTCCACCCTCGACGCCGTTGCAGAAAGCAAGCCGTGCCTCGCTCCCGTACAGCAACTGCAGCCGATGATAACAATTCCAGATGCCCAGATGCTGGTCATCATTGCGATCGTAATACGCGCCGCTTTGGAGCGCCTCCAGCACCTCCGAAGGAAACCCGCTGCCATTGTCCATAATTCGGATGCGACAAATTTTACCGTCTGTTTCCCGCATCGCCGAAATGACGATATGAAAAGGTTTGTCCATAAAATCGAAGCCGTATTTAACCGCGTTCTCGATAAAAGGCTGAACGATCAGCGGAGGAATCGGCGTGCCCTCCACGTCTTCGTCCACTTCAATGTCGAACGTTATTTTCCCCGGAAACCGCAACTGTTGAATGCGCAAGTAACTATCCATATGCTCCAGCTCTTCGGCTATCGTGACGAATGGCTGCCCCGTTTTGGTCGTGAATCGGAAATATTTCACCAAATTCAAGCACATCGCCTGGATGATCGCGAAGTTCTTGATCTGTGCCAAATTGTAGACGACGTTAATGCTGTTGAGCAGAAAATGCGGATTGATCTGCAGTTGCAAATGTTTGAGCTCGGCCTTGTGCGTGCGAAGCTGCTCCTCGTAGACGTTAACGTTTAGTTGCTGAATCTGGTTCGCCATGTCGTTAAACGTCTCGATGAATGTGTAAAATTCTTTCGAACCGGAGCCGTTGATCCGAAAGGTCCAGTCCCCCCGTTTCAAGGAACGCATGCCTCTGAGCAATTCATGCATCGGTCGAATGATGATGATGTTGAGGTAGATCAAATACAGCATAAGCAGCACGAAAACGAACAAAGGAAGCCAGGAAAGAAGCTGCCTGAACAACTTCAGATTCGCCAGCATCCGCTCTTCGGGAATGAAGGCGACTAACGTCACGTCTGTCATCGTAATCGGATGATTGACTGCGATGTAAGCGTCATTGATGCCTTTGAATCGCTGGTATCTTGCCTGAACGTCGATAGTCGGGGTATTGAAGAAGTTGCCGTTGTCGACACTGCCCGGGAACAAGCGGCCTTCGCGATTCGCGAAAGCGGCAAACCCTTCCCTTCCAAGCTGAATCAGCTCGAGCGGCACCATGAGATGATCGAGCACGACCCAAGCACCGACGTATACGCCTGCACCGGAGTCGACAAGTCGGATCAAGCCGAATTCGCTGCCGCAACTGACCGTTTTCCACCCATTAAATGACGGACTAACGGAAGTAGATCTTTCAATCTCATCCTGTATGCAATGGGTCACCGCAATCGTCTCGGCATACGTGTCGCGATTGATCTTCGTATGGATCAGATCATGATGCACGGTTGAATACGTGAATTGAATGTCTGCAGTGCTGTCAAACCGGTGATATTTGTTCAGATTGTTCATAATGCGAACCGTGGTCAACGTATAATCGGTCGAATTGAGCTCATATTTGTTTAACGACAAAACATCGGCGTCGTATGCGGCGAAATCGTACAAGAAATTCGTTTCCGTAGCGAGCGCGGTTTGGATTTGCCCGGAATACAGGTTAATCATACTTTTGTTCGATTCTACCGCCTGTTCCCGCACCGAATTTGATCCCGTGTAATTGCTGTATAACAGCAAACAGACCAGAGGCAGCGTTACAGTAACAAAACCTACGATCAGCTTGAAACGAAGGGTTCTTTTCGGATTCATCGCGTTCGGCTCACCCGTTCCTCGGAATCGGAAGCTTCAGATCCGCTTCCATCACGTTATTGTGCCATAGCTTGTTCGACAGGAACAGGAAAAGGAAGGAGGAGCTGGTATCCATCTCCCCAGCTCCATACCTTACCTACCTATTTTATTGTTTTAATTTGGCCCACTCGTCCAATTGACGTTGCTCTTCTTGCAAAATCTTCTGGTATCCCGCAGCGTCACGTTTTGCTTTATACTTCGCCACTGTCGAGTCGATGTCGACTGCTCCTGCGTTCAACACTTTATAAAACTCGTCTTTCACGTTATTCGTCGCCGCAATTTCCGCCTTAACCGGTGACTCGTCGAACATAAAGCCGAGAGCGATAGAACGTTCGGAGCTTGCGTTAAACTTCTCGAATTGCTCCCATTTATCCGCATCTTCGTTCGACCACAAGTAGGAGATGAACTGGTTACCGAACATCCATCCGCCCGGGCTAGGATAGCCTTGCGTCTCAGCCGTTACACCTTCCGGATAATCGATGATGTTCTCGGACTTCTTGACGTAGTGCTTGCCTTCGATACCCCAATCGAGCATATTCAGCAACTTCGCGTCGGTTTGAAGCAAGTTCAGGAACATCATCGCTCTTTCCGGATCTTTGGATGTTCGGGAAATCGCGAGCATCGCACCGTTCGCTTCGCCCGTTGTCGTGTATGGCTTAGCCGTTTCGACTTGAACGAGAGGAACCCCCGTCGATACCGTCATTTCTTTGTCTTTTCCCGGTTTCAGCGATTGGCCGATCGCGAACGCTTTGCGCGCTTTGATCATGTTCATCGCTTGGTCGCTGTCGTCCGAAGTAACAACGTCTTTATCGAACCAGCCGTTCAAGTTCCATTGACGCATGCGTTTGAGGAAGTCAATATATTTCGGATCCGTCAAATTATCAATAACTTTCAGCTCTTTGCTGTCACGCGGCAATCTGCCGTCCAGATCGTAGTTGGCCCCGCCCCACGTATTTGCGAAGCGGTTGCTGACAACTGGCACGACACCCGGTTCATTTTCCTTTATCGTCTTGAACATCGCTTCCATATCTTCCAGCGACTTGATGCCATCAACGTTAAACTTATATTTATCGACAAGGTCTTTGTTCAAGAGGAAACCGAATCCTTGAGCAAACTCCTTGTGCGTCGGGATGCCGTACAATTTGCCGTTGATTTTCGCGCCATTGATGTAATCATCTCCGAGCACGCCCGGGATGTCTTTGCCGTATTGCGCCATCAGGTCGGTCAGTTCCAGGAACTGTCCTTTAGACACATCTTGAGCGTAACCGTACCAGCCCGCTGTAAAAATCAGGTCGAAGCTTTCTCCGGAAATTTTCATCAAGTTCGTTTTGTCGGTCCAGGATCCCCAATCGATCGGTTTCAATTCTATCGTGGCATTGATCTTTTCCGTCAAATATTTGCTCATTTCATCTTGAACGGCCGACAAATCGCGAGGGATGGAGCCCGGGTAGTATAAGGAAAGCTTGTAAGGTTTCAAATTGCTCGCTTCCGAATTGCCCGAAGGACTTGCCGCCGCAGAAGAGCTCGCGCTTGGAGATGCGCTTGGAGACGAGTTCGAACCTCCATTGTTGTTATTGCCGCATGCGGCCAATAATAATGAGGTCGATACGACTGCGGTCAGAGCGGTGTACATCTTTTTCTTCAACTGTACCATTCCTTTCGACTCTAGTATGATCCCTTTTTTATTAGAAGAACAGCAGCAAATATTATCCTTTTACGGCGCCGCTGGTAATCCCGCTGATGTAGTACTTCTGGAAGAACGGATAGGCGACAAGCAATGGAGCGACACCGACGATGGCAAGCGCCATCCGGACCGTCTCTGTCGGCATTTTGGCGAGCAATTCCCCGACCTGGCTTGAACTGTCAGCCTTCATAAGCAGAAACTGCACGTTGTTGAGCGTCTTGGTCATTAAATACTGAATGTTCATCAAATCCGGCTTGTCGATGAACAGCATGCAGTTGTACCAGTCGTTCCAGTAGGCTAGCAGGTTAAAGAGGCCAACGGTCGCCATAATGGGCGCGGACAACGGCACGACCAGCTTCATGAAAATGGTCAACTCGCCTGCGCCGTCGATCGTTCCGGATTCGACGATCGATTCCGGGATCGTATTCGCGAAGAAGCTGCGCATTAGCAAGACGTTAAAGGCGCTTAGCAGCAAGTTCGGAATGATCATGGAAACGAGCGTGTTTTTGAGACCGATCATCGTTACGTAAGTGATGTACCACGGCACCATCCCGCCGCTGAACAACATCGTGAAGAACAGAATGAACGAGAATGTACGCCGCATCGGCAAGTCCTTACGGGATAACGGATAAGCGAACAAGGCGGTGATCAGCAAGCTGATGATGGTTCCGATCAACGTCACGACGATCGTAACGCCATAAGCTTTCGCGATCTGCGAGAAATCGTTAAACAGAAACTCGTAAGCCGCGAAGTTGATTTTGCTCGGTAAGAAGGAATAACCGTTCTTCAGAATTGAATCCTCGTCGGTGATCGATACGATAAAGACGAGTAGGAACGGCACTAATGATGCGATCGTGAACAGCCAGAAAAAGACATGTACGAACGGAGAGCGGGAACGAATGAAATTCGTCATCGGCGTTGTCCTCCTCTGTTAGAATAGTGCGTCGTTCTTGCTGAATCGGCGGACCGCGAAGTTGGCGCCGAGGATCAGGAAGAAGCAAACGACGGATTGGTAAAGTCCGGCGGCGGAAGACATTCCGATGTCACCGAGTTTCGTCATCGCCCGATAGACGTAAGTGTCGATCGTGTTCGTAGTCGGCATAAGCGGTCCGGAGTTCATCGGCACTTGGTAGAACAAGCCAAAATCCGAACGCATGATGGAACTGATTGCGAGCAGCGACATCACGATAATGACTGGCATAATGAGTGGCAACGTGATACGAGTCATCTGCGTCCACTTGCTGGCGCCGTCTATTTTAGCTGCTTCGTAATACTCTTTGTCGATACCGATAATAGCCGCGAAGTAGATGATGGCCAAGTATCCGACGTTTTTCCATGCGTTCACGATAATCAGAATGTAAGGCCAATACTTCGGTTCGCTGTACCATGCAATGGCCTCCATACCGAACAAGCGAGCGAACTGGCGATTGATCAAACCGCTCTCCACGTTCAGGAAGCTGTATACGAGGTAGGCGACGACAACCATGGAAATAATGTGCGGCAGAAGGAAAGTGCTCTGGTAAAACCGAGCGACGACTTTATCTTTAATCTCGTTGATTAAGAGCGCGACAAGCAGCGACAGGACCAAGTTGACGACGATAAACGCTGCGTTGTACAAAATCGTATTGCGGGTGATCAGAAATGCGTCCGGAGATCTGAACAGGAAGTTAAAGTTGTCCATGCCTGTCCAAGGACTGCCCCACATGCCGTCTTGATAATTCAAACTTTTGAATGCCAGAATGACGCCGTACATCGGAATGTAATTGTTAATGAACAAGTACACCAATCCCGGGATCATCATCATGAGCAAATATTTGTATTTCTTCACCTGCCTGAGAAAATTGCCGGATCGGGTCGGCGAGGTTCTCTCTGCCTCCAGCTTTGATAGCGCTGTCATTCGGCTCATCCTCTCTGTTTGCCATCTCACGATACTCATTATATAGGGGTGTAAACCGGCCCAACTACTAGGATGATGACTTTGCAATGACACGTTGATGACTAGTTGCTGCCGCGCGAAAGGCTCGTATTGACGCCCGTTCCATCGCTTTTGTATGCTCAGATTGCGAGTTCTACGTGGAAGTCGGCGGGCGGACTCGCATCAACTTCAGATATAATTGATCCATAGAGGAGTCGACGACAGATGAACCTAGCGCAACAAGTCAAACGGGTGTTTATTCTAGGGATGGACGGCGCCGGCAACTTCGTACAGCAAGCGAACACCCCGTACTTGGATCGTTGGCTGGCAAAGGGCGCATATACTTTCGAAGCGCTAGCCGAGATGCCCACGATCAGCGCGGAATGTTGGGGATCCATTCTCCACGGCGTGCCACCGGCCGTTCACGGGCTGAACAACGACAAAGCGGCGAGCGAACCGTTCCGGGATGATTCTCCCCACCCTTCTTTATTCCGGCTTGCACGGGCCGAATTTCCGGAAGCGAAGCTTGCTTCATTCGTCGGGTGGAGTCCGATCAACTCTGGAATCATAGAGGAAGGTTTCGGCGTTCACAAAGTATCGCTTCCCGATGCCGAGCTTGTACTGGCGTTAAATGATTACGTCGCGGCAAATCCGGACGTCCGGCTGTTGTTCCTTCAACTGGACGAGCCGGACGGAGCCGGACACCGATTCGGGTACGGTCCGGATCGCCCTGAATATTTGGATATGATCGGTACTTCCGACGCCAGAATCGGCAGCGTTCTTGATCAATTAGAGCAGCTCGGCCTCGTCGAGGACAGCCTGATCCTCCTGCTGACCGATCACGGCGGCGGCGGTGCCGATAAGTACAATCACGGCAGCGAGCATCCGATGGACAGGAATGTTTTCTGGGGCTGCATCGGCCCCGGCATTCGTAAAGGTCCGCTTGCTGGTCCAGTGTCGATCACCGATACGGCAGCAGTAGTGGCCTGGGCTCTCGGGCTTAAGTCGCCGGAGCACTGGGACGCAAAAGTGCCAGAAGGTTTGTTAGCAGTCGAGGAGGAACGATCGGCATGAGCAGGAAGCTTTGTTATAAGGACGACGGAACGTTCAAAATCGTGCAATTTTCCGATCCCGAATTCTCTTTACCCGACGATGCAGAAACAAAGATGGTCGAACGGATGATTCGCATTGTGGAGGCGGAGAAGCCGGATCTCATCGTCTATGCTGGGGACGTCATCGCTTCCGCGGGACTGCAAGACCCCGAAGCCGCCTTTCGCCGCGCCTGCGCCGTGCCGGAAAGCCTCGGCGTGCCTTGGGCGGCCATATTCGGCAACCACGATTCCGAGGGCACGATCACGCGGGAACAGCTGCACGCCCTTCAACTGACCTATCCGCTTAATCGCGCGCGTATGGACCCTCCGGGCGTTCATGGCTCGGGCAATTATGTGTCCACGGTCGCCGGCCAGGACGGCCATGCTGCCGCTGCTCTCTATTTCCTTGATTCGGGAAGCTATTCTCCGTTGGAGCATAGCCGCATGGGCTTCTACGACTGGATTCGCCGCGACCAGATCGAGTGGTACGCGGGGGAATCGTACCGGCTAATGAACGAGAACGATGGCGCACCGTTGCCTTCGCTCGCTTTCTTCCACATTCCGTTGCCGGAGTATAACGATGTATGGGACTTCGGCGTCTGTTACGGGGAGCGCCACGACATCATTTGCGCGCCTTGGATCAACTCCGGCCTTTTCGCCGCTATGATCGAGCGAGGCGATGTGATGGGCACGTTTGCCGGACATGACCACGGCAACGACTTCTGGGGGGAATGGCATGGTATTCGCCTCTGTTACGGCCGTACGACACGCGACGCTTATTTAGGCCGACCGTTTGCTGCAGGCGCCAGAGTCATCGAGCTGCGCGAGGGCGAAAGAAGTTTCGATACGTGGATTCGTCTGGAAGACGGGACAATCGTTCGCGATCAGCCGCGCCATGAACCGGAAGGGCGTACGTCCGAGAATGGCGCTCGCGGGCAGCGCTCTAATTAGTCGTAACGGAAAAAGCGTCGATTCGAAGCGGCTAGCGAAGCTAGCTCTTCGAATCGACGCTTTGACGTTATCCCTTCGAATCAGGATGCCGAAGAAGCGATCAATATAATGCCCATGACGACGGCAATGGATGCCGTTATACGACGCGGTCCTTGCGACTCCTTCAGCACGAACAGCCCAAGCAATGTCGCAAATACGATACCGACCTCGCGCAACGGAGCAACTGCGGAAACGTTCGCTTGCTGGGCGGCGATCAGAAACAACAAATACGAGCCCGGCGACAAAATCGCCCCGATCCAGATAATTCGCATATGGCACTGAACAACGCGACGCAGCCGGCCAGTCTGCAAGACGGCTGGAGTCAGGCCAAGCAAGAAACCAATGTTCGTCACCTCAAGCAAGGCAAGCGGGGACAACGTCTCTAAGTTGATCTTGTCGACGAGCGTGTACGTCGTTATGCATAGTCCGACTCCTAGCGCGAGCAGCACTGGCTTGCTGGAACGAGAAACCGCTGAGGCGGCTTCCTTCTTCCTCCCGACCATAACTAAAAAACCGACCAGCATAACGCCAATGCCGACCCATCCCCATACAGGCAGCGTTTCCCCGAGCAAGAGTACACCTGCAACAGGTGTCAGCAATGTCGGCGTCCCGCGCATAATCGGATACACTTGCGAAAGATCGCCCGCTTGATAAGTGAAAGAGAGAATCGCGGCGTACGCGCTTTGTAGAAGCAACGACAACACAATCGTCAGCAATTCGTTCGGCGAAAGCGCAGTGCGCGAGAGTTCGATCACCAGCGTCGGCAACAGCAATACCGTCGTCGGCAAGTAGATCGCCCATAGAAACACCGATTTGTCAGTGCTTTGCTTCGCGAACAAGTTCCACACGGCATGCGCCAATCCGGAACATAATACGAGAACAATGGATAATGCCATAAGAGAATTCACCAGCCTAAGCTTTATTAACACAAACAATAACACAGAAAAGCAACTAAAAACAACACATTGTAAATATTAATGCATACTTTTGTTAACTATATGTAAAATAAGACGGAGCAGTCGAGCGAGCAATCGGAGTTTGTGCCGCGGGATAAGTCGACCGATTGACTGGGCTTGAGCGTGAGTTGTTCGATTTTTTCATGTAATTGCCCTCTGCGAGCCCCGATCGAGAGCGAGTTGTTCGATTTTTTCGTGTAATTGCCCCCTGCGAGCCCCGTTCGAGAGTGAGTTGTTCGATTTTTTCGTGCAATTGCCCTCTGCGAGCTCCGGTCGAGAGCGAGTTGTTCGATTTTTTCGTGTAATTGCCCCTTGCGAGCCCGATCGAGAGCGAGTTGTTCGATTTTTTCGTGCAATTGCCCTCTGCGAGCCCCGCTCGAGAGTGAGTTGTTCGATTTTTTCGTGTAATTGCCCCTTGCGAGCCCCGTTCGAGGGTGAGATGTTCGATTTTTTCGTACAATTGCCCTCTGCGAGCCCCGCTCGAGAGTGAGTTGTTCGATTTTTTCGTGTAATTGCCCCTTGCGAGCCTCGTTCGAGGGTGAGATGTTCGATTTTTTCGTGTAATTGCCCTCTGCGAGCCCCGTTCGAGAGTGAGTTATTCGATTTTTTTGTGTAATTGCCCCCTGCGAGCCCCGTTCGAGAGTGAGTTGTTCGATTTTTTCGTGTAATTGCCCCCTGCGAGCGTTTGGGCGAAATTTCACATAATGCTGGGTATGGCAGGTGGTGTGCGATCGCCATTCTGCTGCGCTCTGACGCAAGGCGCCTTTGGCGCCATAAACGCGCGCCGGGAGAGGCGAGCGAAGAGGTACGGCTGGACACGGCGGGGGTACGAAAGAGTCCGTTGGAGGTACAACAAAAAACAGCTTCCTCCGGGAGTGAATCCGGCTGAAAGCTGTTTTTGTTTTGTGAGTGTGCTAAAGCTCCGCTATCGTTTTCCTTGATAATACGGTTCGCCGAGCGCGCCTGGCGCTCGAGCGCGTCCGACGGCTCCGACAAGCACAAGGATCGTCAAGACGTACGGCAGCATGTAAATGAACTCCGAAGGAATGTGAGAAGAGAAATCGAACAGCTGAAGCACGTTGTTGATCGACTGAGCGAAGCCGAAGAAGACAGCCGCTCCCATTGCCCCGAGCGGGTTCCATTTGCCGAAGATGACCGCGGCAAGCGCGATGAAGCCCTGCCCCGAGATCGTGTTGTGCGAGAAAGTGCCTGTCGTCGTTAGCGCGATCGTCGCGCCGCCCATACCGGCAAGCAAACCGCTGAGCAGAACGGCGGTATACCGCATCCGAAGCACTTTAATGCCAACCGTATCCGCTGCGCTCGGATGCTCGCCGACTGCGCGCAAACGAAGGCCGAACGTCGACTTATACAGCACATAGAACACAACGCCGACTAGAATTAGAGCCACATACGTCGTCGGATAGGCGTTAAAGATACCCTCGCCGATAATCGGAATTTCGGAAAGCCCGGGAATTTTCCACTTATGGAACGTTTCGTTCACAAGCGAAGTTTCACCGGCGCCTTCAAACAATTGCTTAACGAGGTATAGCGTGGAGCCCGTCGCGATAAAGTTGATGACGATGCCGCTGACCACTTGGTCGGCGCGGAAAGTAATCGTCGCTACCGCATGAATAAGCGCGAACAACACACCGAACAAAGCGCCGGCCGCGAGACCAACCCATGCGGATGCTGCACCCCAGCCCGCATCTTCCGCCCAGTACGCGGAAACCGCCGCAGCGAATGCACCCGCGGTCATCAACCCTTCAAGACCGATATTGACGACGCCGGAGCGTTCGGACAATATGCCGCCAAGCGCCGCCAGGATCAGGGCGGTCGAGAACACTAACGCCGTATTTAACATATTGCCAAGCGTTGCGATATCCATCCTAGACCGCCTCCCCTTTGCTGGACTTGTGTTTGAATTTCTTCATTCCCCAGCGAATGATACCCGGAGCTGCAACGAAGAAAATAACGGAGCCGATAACGATGCGGATAATTTCCGGCGGGACGTTCGCTCCGAAGCTCATGCCGGCTGCGCCATACGAGAGCGTTCCGAACAAAATCGCACCGAGCAATACGCCGATCGGATTGTTGCCGCCAAGCAAAGCTACTGCGATGCCATCGAAGCCGTGGCCCGTCGTGCCTGCAGCAATTGCCTGGTTCATAAATACGCCGAGCACCTGGAACACGCCTGCCATCCCTGCGAGAGCGCCGGAGATGAACATCGCCTTCACGATGCCTGCATTAACATTAATGCCCGCATACTTCGCTGCGTCCGCATTGGAACCGACGACCCGAAGCTCGTAACCCTGCTTCGTTCTGAACAGGATCGCATAGACGAAAATAACGGCCAGTAGCGCGAAGAACATGCCCCAGTGAACTCGAGCATCGTCGAGCATCCGGGATAACCACCCAATCGTCACCCTGGCGTTCTCGTCAATCATGAAAGAGCGGCCTTTACCTTCTTCAAGCAAAAATCGTCTCACGATGTAGTTGGACAGATGCAACGCGATCCAGTTCAACATAATGGTCGTGATGACTTCGTTGACGCCTCTGGCTGCTTTGAGATATCCGGCGATCATCCCCCAGATACCTCCGATAAGAGTACCGACAACGATGGCAAGCGGTGCATGAATATACCATGGCATATGCAGGTTCACACCGATGAACGTCGCGCCAGTCATGCCCATAATATATTGGCCTTCCGCACCGATATTGAACAAACCAGTACGGAACGCGAACGCGACCGATAGACCGGTAAAAACGAGCGGCGTAATCGCCGTCAACGTCTCTCCGAAATCATACGGATTGCCGAATACTTTATTGAACAAAGAACGGTATGCCAGTATCGGGTCATAACCGCCAAGCCACATGATGACCGCGCCGACGAGCAGACCGAGCACGATCGCAATGAGTGGAACGACCGCGGATTCTTTCGTAAACACTTTGATCAGTTTATTCAATTGTCCGGGCCTCCTTGCGGCGCTTTGTAGTCCGTCATCATCATGCCGAGCTGCTGATCATTCGTCTCCGACGGCTTCACTTCGCCGACGATGCGCCCTTCGTAAATGACCGCGATGCGGTCGGACACCTGCATGATCTCGTCCAACTCGTAAGAGATGAGGAGAACAGCTTTACCCATGTCTCGCTGCTCTACGAGCCGCTTATGGATGAATTCGATCGCACCGACGTCAAGGCCACGAGTCGGTTGGGCTGCGATCAGCACTTCCGGGTTTTTGTCAACTTCCCGTGCTATGATCGCCTTCTGCTGGTTGCCTCCGGACAAAGCCCGCGCGTCCGTCATAATTGACGGAGTTCGCACGTCGAACTCCTTCACGAGACGTTCGGCGTGTTTCTCGATTGCCGTGAAATTCAAGAAACCATTTTGCGTGAATGGGGACTGATAGTAGGTTTCCAGCACCATGTTCTCGCGAACCGGGAAGTCCAGCACGAGACCGTGTTTATGACGGTCTTCAGGAATGAGAGACAACCCGGCTTCCGACACCTGACGCGTCGTCATGCCTGCGATTTCTACTCCCGCCAATTTGATCGAGCCCCCGGCAACAGAACTCAAGCCTGTCAATGCTTCGATCAACTCGCTTTGGCCGTTGCCCTCGACGCCTGCGATACCGAGAATTTCCCCGCGCCGAAGCACGAACGAAGTTTCGTTCAGCGCGTCGCGCCCACCCCGGCCTTTCATGACGAGACGATCCACTTCGAGCACCGGCTCGCCGATGACGGCTTCTTTTTTATCGAACTTAAGCGATACTTCTCTGCCGACCATTTTCTCCGCCAGCATATTGGGGTTCGTACCTGCGACCGGCAAGCTGTCGATCAGTTTGCCGCGGCGCACGATCGTAACTTTATCCGCGATCGCGATAATTTCCTTAAGTTTATGGGTGATCAGAATGATCGATTTGCCTTGCTGAACGAGATTTTTCATAATCACAAGCAATTCGGCGATTTCTTGAGGCGTCAACACTGCGGTCGGTTCGTCGAAAATCAAAATATCCGCGCCGCGGTAGAGCGTTTTCAATATTTCTACGCGTTGTTGCATGCCGACGGAAATGTCGTCAATTTTCGCGTACGGGTCAATATTTAATCCATATTGCTTCGATAGATGTTCGACCTTCTCGTATGCAAGCTTCCGGTCGACCGCCAGCCCCATCCATTTCTTCGGTTCGCTGCCCAGAATAATATTCTCCGTGACGGTAAAAGGATGCACCAGCTTAAAATGCTGGTGCACCATCCCAATACCAAGTGAGATTGCTTTGTTAGGGCCGTCAATGTTGACCTTCTGCCCGTTTACGAAGATTTCCCCTTCTTCTGGCTGATACAGTCCGAACAAAATGTTCATCAACGTCGATTTGCCAGCGCCGTTCTCGCCGAGAAGGGCGTGAATCTCGCCCTTGCCCAGCGTAAACGAAACGTTGTCATTCGCGACGATGCCGGGGAAACGCTTCGTAATATTCCGCATTTCTACGACTGTTCTCGCCTGTTCCATGATAGCACCCTTTATCGGTTAATGATTATTGGGCAGTCGGTACTTTGATTTCGCCGCTGATAATTTTTTGCTTGTACTCTTCGACTTTAGCAAGGACGTCTGCCGGTACGTTTTTCGTGGACGTGTCAGGCAAACCTACAGCGTTGTCTTTCAAGCCAAGCGTCGTTATTTTGCCGGCCGGGAACTTTCCGTCGATCATTTCTTTGGAAATGCTGTACACCGCTTCGTCGACACGTTTCAGCATGGACGTCAACGTTACATCGTCGCCGAATTCAAGCGATTGGTCTTTATCTACGCCGATAACCCATACTTTTTTGTCTTTGGCAGCCGTTTTGTTGCGTTCTTTCGCTTCGTTGAATACGCCGTTGCCCGTACCGCCGGATGCGTGGAAAATAATATCTACGCCGTCGTTGTACATAGAAGCTGCTGCTGCTTTACCGAGATCCGCCTTATCGAAAGCGCCTGTGTAGATTTTCTTGATCGTCGCATTTGGGTTAACCGCTTTAACGCCTGCTTCGAAACCGAGGTCGAACCGTTTGATAACCGGAATGTCGATACCGCCGACGAAACCGATTTTATTGGATTTCGTCATCATGCCCGCAACAACGCCAACGAGGAACGAACCTTCGTTCTCTGCGAACGTAATGGATGCTACGTTAGGCGCTTCGACGACGTTATCGATCATCGCCAGTTGCGCATCCGGATTTTTCGCAGCCGCTTCTTTCACCGCGTCACCCATCAGGAAACCGATACCCCAAGTGAGGTTGTATTTCTCGCGGACGAATTGGTTGATGTTCGTCAAGTAGTTCGTCGGCTCTTTGGACTCAAGATATTTTACGCTAGCTCCATGGTCTTTCTTCAGACGTTGCAGACCTTCCCATGCGCTTTGGTTAAACGATTTGTCGTTAACGCCGCCAACGTCGGTAACCATGGCGATTTTGAAGTCTTTGCCGCTCTCGTCTGCAGAAGCGGTAGGGCTGGCGCTTGCGGAAGAGCCCGGGCTTGCCGCACCGTTATTTTTGTTCTCGTTCTTCGCTCCGCAAGCCGTCAAAGCCAGGGAAGCTACGAGCATAACGCTCGTCAATATCTTCGTCGCTTTTTTCATTCAATATCTCTCCTTCGAAAAATGGTTGTATGGATGTGCTGCATAAAAACCGTTGTTGATGGTCGATACACCCGTCGTTACGGCAGTCGAGCGACGATTTCTTTCACAAGCGCGATAAACCGCGGCTTCGTACGGTTCGCCACCTCGATAACTTGCTCGTGCGTAAGCGGCTCGAGCTCTTCGCCGATGGCCATATCCGTCACGCAAGAAATGCCGATGACTTTCATCGCCATATGGCTGGCGACGATCACTTCCGGCACGGTCGACATGCCGACCGCGTCTCCGCCAAGCTTGCGAAGCATAGTCAATTCCGCCGGTGTCATATAAGCGGGACCGCTAATGCCGGCATATACGCCTTGTTGCACTTCGATGCCGAGAGATGCCGCAATTTCCTTAACGAACGACAGCAATTCCGGCGTGTACGCTCTACTCATGTCGGGGAAACGCGGTCCGAGAGTCGGCTCGTTTGCTCCGATCAGCGGATTCGCTCCCGTCATATTCAAGTGGTCGGAGATTAACATGAGATCGCCGGGCTTGAAGCTTGGATTCATACCGCCGCAAGCGTTCGAGACAAACAGGTAATCAACGCCGAGCGCCCGCATCACACGGACGGGAAACGTCACCTCTTGCATCGAATAGCCTTCGTAATAATGGAACCGTCCCTGCATCGCGATGACGGCCTTGCCATGAAGCTGACCGATGACGAGTTGGCCTGCATGTCCTTCGACCGTCGATACCGGGAAATGAGGTATCGTCGCGTAAGGAATACGAACGGCATGCTCGATGTCATCGGCGAGTTCGCCAAGCCCCGAACCCAAAATAAGCCCGATTCGCGGCTGAACGTCGATCTGAGATAGAATGTGCTTTTTCGCCTCTTCCATTCTTTGAAGCAACTGGCCCATTTTTTCTATTCACCCCCTTCAAAGTATGCCCTTGTTCAATTCAGTTTGTCCGCCATTCTTCTATTTAACTTCCCCCACAATGAGGGGTGAAGGCGTAACCTGTCGGTCGCTGATGCCGATCGCCTCGTAAATGATAGCCAGAGCTTCGTCCACCGATTCGGTATTCGCGTGAATGGTGGCAAGCGATTGCCCTTCCTCTACCCGTTCCCCGACTTTCTTGTTCAGGACAATGCCGACCGCGAGGTCGATTTTCGAATCTTTGGTCGCGCGGCCCGCTCCGAGCAACATCGCCGCCACGCCCATGCTTTCAGCAGCGATAGATGACACATAACCGCTTTGCTTGGCTGGCGCTTCGAATCGATATTTAGCCGAAGGCAACTTGTCCGGATCGTCGACAACGGAAACGTCGCCGCCTTGCGCCTCGAGGAAAGTCCGGAACTTCGCGAGCGCTTTACCCGACGAAATCGATTGCTCCAGCATCGAACGGGCATCTTCCTTGCTCTGCGCAACGCCGGCCAGCACGGCCATATGGCTGCCAAGCTCCAGGCAGAGCGACGTCAAATCTTCCGGTCCGACGCCTCTTAGCGTATCGATTGCCTCCCGCACTTCGAGTGCGTTGCCAATCGCCTTGCCTAGCGGCTGACTCATGTCGGACAGAACGGCTACCGTCTTCCGGCCGACCCTATTGCCGATATCCACCATACATGCCGCCAGATCTTCCGCTTCGGACATTTCTTTCATGAAAGCGCCATCCCCGGTCTTGACGTCGAGAACGATCGCATCGGCTCCCGAAGCAATCTTCTTGCTCATGATCGAGCTGGCGATAAGCGGGATCGAATTGACCGTGCCGGTCACGTCTCTGAGTCCGTACAGCTTCTTGTCCGCAGGCGTCAGCTTGTCGCTTTGCCCGATGACGGCGAGACCGTTCCGGTTGACGAGATCGATGAATTGATCGTTATCGATCTCGACGTGAAAGCCCGGCACTGATTCGAGCTTGTCGATCGTCCCGCCCGTATGACCGAGCCCGCGGCCCGACATTTTGGCTACGGGTACCCCGATCGAAGCGACAAGAGGCGCAAGCACGAGCGTTGTCGTATCCCCGACGCCGCCTGTGCTGTGCTTATCGACTTTCACGCCGGCTATGCCGGACAAGTCAATTGTCTCTCCGGAGTGTACCATAGCCATCGTCAGATCAGCTCTCTCGGATGGCGTCATTCCTTTGAAAAAAATCGCCATCGCCATCGCCGACATCTGGTAGTCCGGAATCGAACCTTCCGTATACCCCGCGATCAATGCGTCAATCTCCGCTTTGCTCAATTCGCCGCCGTCGCGCTTTTTCGTAATTAGATCGACTGTTCTCATTTGATTATGCCTCCCCGCGTTTTCGCCTACCGCGAATATCGGAATCGTGTTAGTAGCCTTGACCGACGCCGCCTGTCACGATCGCAATGGAGGAACTCGCACCGAGCCGGGTCGCTCCCGCCTCGATAAGTTTGCGCGCGATGTCCAGATCGCGAACGCCTCCGGAAGCTTTGATGCCCATGTCCGGACCGACGACACTGCGGATAAGCGCGATATCTTCGACCGTCGCTCCGCCTGTACCGAAACCGGTTGACGTCTTAACGAAGTCCGCTCCTGCTTCCTTGCAAAGCAGCGATGCTTGTCGTTTCTCTTCATCCGTCAAGTAACAGGTCTCGATGATGACTTTGAGCGGGGCTTTGCCTTTACAGGCGGCGACTACCGCTTCGATGTCCTGTTTGACCGCTTCCGTCAATCCGGACTTCAGGGCCCCTATGTTCAACACCATATCGATTTCCGTCGCGCCCGCAGCGATAGCGTCCGCCGCTTCCGCCGCTTTGCTTTCCGTCCGGCTGGCGCCGAGAGGGAATCCGACGACAGTCGTCACGCCGACGCCGCTGCCGGCAAGTTCCGCCGACGCTGTCGGCACCCAATAAGGGTTCACGCATACAGTCGCGAAATGGTATTGCTTAGCTTCCTGGCATACTCTTTTAATATCGGCTTCCGTGCTGACGGCCGTAAGTAAAGTGTGATCGATCATCCCCGCAATTTGATCCGGTGTGTACATGTTCACATCTCCTGTTGTCGGACTTGTCTATTAGGTGTTTTCTTACTTTTTGGACTGGTCCATTTTTTTGATCAGCGCCTTGGCCGTGATCTGATCGGTCACAAGCGTGTTGCCGTATTTTCCTTTTAATGCGCCGAAGATCGCGTTTACTTTCGAAGCGCCGCCGGCTACAAGCACGGAATGCTCCTTCGTCCGCAGATCGGCAAGCTCTATGCCGACCGTTCGCTCGTCGAGGCTTGGTAAGCAGATATCGCCGTTTGCGTCGAAGTAGCGCGAACATATATCGCCTACCGCTTTGTTTTTGATCGTCTCCAGCTCATCTTCTCGGAAATAGTTGGAATTGATAAGTACCGAGTCGGAAGTTGGAGAGCCCGCAGTGAATACCGCGATATTCGCGCTTCTGCCGATGTCCATTACTCGACGGATATGTCGGTCCGTCATCATCGACTGCTTCACGAGAATATGATCGACGATGGCGGGCAAATACATGAAATAAGGCGTTACGTTAAAAGCTTTGCCGAACAGATGAACGATTTCCGATGGAGAGATTCGAATGTCCGCATCGCTTACGCCACCGTTTAATTGCACGACAAACGAGTTCGCAAGCGTTTTCTGTTTCAAATGCAAAGCGACCTGATACATCGTCGAACCCCAGGAAGCGCCGATCGTATCGCCGTCTTTGGCGATTTCTGTCACATAGGCCGCAGCGGCTTGACCGATGTACCTTTTGACAATCTCCTCTTCGTATGTGGGCGTAAATGCGACGATGACGTTCTTCAATTGGAACTTGTCCTTGAGCGAAGCTCTCAGCACTTCGACATCTTCCGTCGGATCTTTAATCTCGATTGTGACGATACCTTCTGCTTTCGCCTGCTGCAGAAGGCGCGAGACGGTCGGCCGAGAGACGCCAAGCGCATCCGCGATCTCGCTCTGACTGTAGTCAAGCTGGTAATACAGTTTGGCCGCTTCGATCGCTTTTTTTATTTTGTCGTTATCCAGCAAAAGCCACACCACACACGCAGGATTTTGAAATTCTGTTCATCGAAAATGAAATTATGTTCTTTATATCCGCTATTATAATGGATTATAGCTTTCCGCGCTAGCGCAAAATGCATACTAAAAAACGAACGGCCGATTCCCGACAGGTTCGGCCGTTCGTTTGTTTGTTGTTGCGGATTATGTCGATGTCCGATGGTCAAAAGAGATTGTGTCTACCGCTCCAAAACATAGGCCGTGCCTTTCGCTGCGCGCTTCTTCTCCACGAGTACGATTTCCCGCACTTTCGGCGGAGCAACGAAATATTTGGACAAGTGGGCTTCCGCTTCGTTCATGATTTCTTCATCGGAATCCCCCATGACGATCATATACACTATCTGGTCTTCTAGTGTGACTTCCAGTTTGTATAAATACATGTGCTTTTCCTCCCTATGTTCGGACGATTCAAGGTACAGAAAAGGCCGTTCGGGTTGAACCGCGTAGTTCTCCCCGATCGGCCTTAGGCTTTCGCTTATTGAGACAGGCGCATCGCCAGATTATAGAGATCCAGGTTAAAAGACTTCTTGGAAGAGACGACTTTATCGATATCGGTCGCCACGAATTCTCCTTTAACGATGCCGATGCCTTTCCCGGAATCGCCTTCCATAAGCCGTTGTACCGCAAAATCGGCCAATTGGCTCGCCAATATTCGGTCGTTGTGCGTAGGGGAGCCGCCTCGCTGAATGTGGCCAAGCACCGTAACGCGCGGCTCGATGCCGCTGTATTCGGTAATTTGCTGGGCAACGACGTCGCCGCTGCATACCCCTTCCGCAACGATGACGATGCCGTGGCGTTTGCCTTTTTGGAAATTCTCTTTCATTCGCAGCGAAATATCCTTAATATCATGTGGCACTTCAGGCACGAGTATCGCTTCTGCTCCGCTTGCAAGTCCTGCGTACAAAGCAATATCTCCGCAATGACGTCCCATCACTTCGACGACGGAAGAGCGTTCGTGAGAGGTCATCGTATCGCGCAGCTTGTTGATGGCGTCGACAACGATGCTGACCGCCGTATCGAAGCCAATCGTAAAGTCCGTGAACGGAATATCGTTGTCGATCGTTCCCGGCAACCCCATCGCCTTAATGCCAAGCTTGCTTAATTTGTTCGCCCCTTGATAGGAGCCGTCGCCGCCGATGACGACAAGGCCGTCGATGCCGTTGGCGCGAAGCACTTCAGCACCGCGCTCTTGGCCTTCCGCTGTCATGAATTCCTTGCATCGTGCGGTTTGTAGAATTGTGCCGCCGCGTTGAATAATATCGCCTACGCTGCGCAAGTCCATCGGACGAAGGTCTTCGTTCAGCAGCCCTTGGTAACCGCGTTGCACGCCGTATACTTCCAATCCACGATATAAACCGCTTCTGACAACGGCACGAACAGCCGCATTCATGCCTTGCGAATCTCCTCCGCTTGTCAGTACGGCAATTTTTTTCACTGCGCTCATATCCGATTCCTCCCGAATGTCTTTCAAGTTGATAGTTATGAATTTATGAATTTACAATGCTTTCCTTATCCAATGGCTGTTCAGCCAGAAGAAAACTCTTGTCCAAGGGCTTCCCTTCATGAGTACTTTCGCTGTGCGGCGCACATCCTGCTGGCCCTTTACTTTCGGGTCGGACAAGTAGAGCGCCACAAGCCCTTCTACGATCATCCGGTGAAAATGTCCGAACGGCAGCAGGTCGGCGGAGCGCCTCGCGGCGTTCACCATGAGCCCCATCCGTTCGTTCAGCTCCCGTTGCTCCCCGTAATAGGCACAGAAGTTCAAATCTCCTCCTATGCGGTCTTCTTCCTGATCGATTAAATAATCGAGCAAAATGTGCAGCCCGCATATCGAAGGAAAATAGTGCTCGCGAATTTCATTTGCCTGAGTCTCGGTCAGGGATGCGTCGGACGCTGCGAGAAACAGCATAAACATTCCGAGCGTCGAACCGGTAGCGGCCGCGAACTCGTTCCATTTAAGCTGAGGATACCGGGGGGCGTGCTTCTCCCACCAGTGAAGCAATTCCTCTTCTCGTTTCGCGTGGTCGATATGCTTGTAAACTTGCAAATCGCCATACAAGCTTACCAATTCGACGACATGGCTCTGAACAAGCCCATAGGAAGGAAGCAGCGCGATCGACTCCCGGCATTTCGCCGCAAGCGCGTTTAAGTAACCTCCATCGTCCTGCTCCTCGCGAAGCGCATAATAATTCGCCGGTTCCGCTCCAGGCGTAACCGCATCGATCATACTTTGGTGCAACAGTCTGAAGTCGTTAGGGTCAAGCGACGTGCTGCGGTCGCATAGATTGTCCAAGTAATCGCTGATCGTCTGCAGGGCTACGATTAGAGGAATCAGGACATGTCTCTGGCCGAGGTTCGCAGCCGCGTACACGCCGCCGCCTTCGCAATGAAATTGCTTGGCGTTCATACTGTCTATCGCTTGCTTCCGAAGCTCCGGGTCTGGAATCGCATTCGCCCGCGATCGCCACAAACCAAGCTCGGATCGAACTTCCGGCAGTATGTATCGATATACCCTGCCCATGAGCGATACTGCCCCTTTAGGGGGGAGCCCAGGGAGGAGATTGCTGCTTGTCATTTCATCGTACCTCCGTCTTGCTCGATGCATTATCCGTTATCCGGAATGCGGCTTATCGCCGCCCAGCTCCTGCTGAATTCGGAACCATATGTTCAGATCGTTGATTCTGCTGGCCAAGTCGGAAATATCGTCATTGATGCGGCAGCTATGTGCGAAATCTTCTTCCTCGAACAATTGCTGCTGTTTCTCGCGAATGCTAGCCTCGAACGCGAAAATACGATCCGGAATCGTGCCCCGTATCATCTCCCATCGTCCAAGTACCGCGATCTGGCGATCGGTCGCAAGCGTCTCCCAGTCTTCCGTTAAATGCGGGAGCCAAATGCCGTGCCTTTCGCTATATAAAAATTGACCGTCGAGCCAAGATTCCGCGGCTCGCATCGGCGTCACCTGCCCTATTCCGAAAGCCTATAAAAATGCATTATTCTTTAATTTATCACTTCGAAGCTCCGAAATCCAGCATTAATCGTTGCAAAATCCTCCCACGAATCGACGCAAATATCTGTTATAATACAAGCTGTTCCGATCGTTCCCGCTCAAAACAACACGATTCGTGATTCGGAGGGGCAATTATGCCAGACGATACAGAGCCGGTCTCCTTGAGACGGCTTTTCCTGTTTTTCATTCCGATGGGCATTTCCGTGCTGCTGATTAACTTATCCCACGTGATCATCAACGGCACGCTCGCGCGCTCCGATAATCCGGAATTAATTCTCGCCGGTTACGCGCTGGCCATGAGCTTGCTAGGCGTTACGGAGAAACCCGCCGTGCTGTTCCGCCAGACGTGCTCCGCGCTCGTCCGCGACCGGACTTCGTTCAGGCCCGTTCGATACGTCAGCTTCTACGTCTTCGGCTCGTCGTTGCTGCTTGGTGCACTCGTAGCTTATACGCCTCTTGGACATTGGGTGTTTGGCCTTGCTTACGGCGCCGACCCGGAAGTCGAGAGGGAAGCGATCCACTCGTACTGCGCGCTGATGTTCTTGTCCGTCTTCTCGGGCATCCGATGTTTGTATCAAGGCGTCATTATTTATAAAATGCGAACACGTTGGCTGACGATCGCGATGATATTCAGACTAGGCGGGATGTTCGCACTGTCACAATATTTCCTTTCAGTCGGCGTCAACAGTGCGATGCAGGGGACGACAATCTTCGTCTTCGGCATGATCATTGAAGCTTCCATCAGTTGGTGGGAAGCCAATCGGCTGCTTAAGCAAATGCCGGAGAAGGACCCTAACTGTCACGTCACACAGCCTAAGCAGGTCGCCGCTTTCTACAACCCGCTGCTGTACTCTTCCTTAATCGTCGTATGGCTAATGCCGATTCTGAATGCGCTGCTCGGTACGACGACGAGGGGAACGCTGGCCGTCGCTTCGTTCGCCGTCGCGGGCAGCCTGATGAATCTCGTGCTCGGATTTTTTACCTATTTCCACCAGATCGCTTTGCTATTCGTAAAATCGCATCCGTCCGTCGTACGGCAATTCGTTCTTCTGCTCGGTTTTGTTCCGCCGCTGTTGATGACATTGCTCGCCTTTACGCCGATTGGTCCATGGATGTTCGCGCACGTGCTCGGTGTAAAGGACGAACTGCTCGAAGCGTGTATTCACGCGCTCCGCGGATTTCTTCCGTTCGTGCTCATCTTCCCTTGGCTCGACACGCTGAATGGCATCGTGATGGCGCACGGCGAGACAAAGCTGATGTTCGGCTCCCAGCTCGCGAATGCGATCATAACCGCAATCAGCATCGTGTTGCTCGTCTGGATGCTGCCGGACTGGAGCGGCGCTCTCGGTTCGCTCGCCCAGTCGTTCGGCCTGTTCGCGGAACTTTTCTTCCTCGCTTGGCTGTTCCGCAGAAGGCATATGAACGACGCCAAACCTGCATCCTAAGCGGAACACCATAGACTTGATAGAAAGACAGGTGTCTTCTTCAAAATGGTTCGACAAAACGATATGCCCGGCCAATTGTTCGTACTGCGTACAATGCAATTCGCCAACTACGCGATGATGGTTCTGCTCGTCACTTATTTCCCGCTTTACTTCGCCAGCCTTGGCTTCTCAAAACTTCAGATAGGCGCGATTTATTCCGTCGGACCGTTCCTGTCGATCGTTTCCAATATCGCGGTTGGCCTGCTTAGCGATCGAACGAAAAGCTTAAGACGCATTCTGACTATTCTTTATCTCATGCAAATATTGGCGCTGTCCTTGCTGCTTCCCCAGAAAGAATTCGGTATCATGGCCGGCATTATGGCGATGTTTTATTTGTTTCAGACACCCATCAACTCGATGCTCGACGGTGTCTCGCTGCTTGCCGCCGACAGAATGAACCGAAGTTTTCCGTCCATCCGCATGTTCGGTTCGCTCGGATACGCTCTGTGTGCGATCTTATTCGGTTACGTACTCAAGGCATATGGTTCGGATTTGACGATCTGGCTAACGCTTGGGACACTCGCAGTTTCCTTTGTCTTCTCTTTGCTCATCGCAGACTTTCAAGGTTCGCTGCGTAAGTTCGAATTCAGCGGGCTATGGCAGTTGCTTCGCAAAAGGGAAACGGTCGTTTTCTTCGTGCTTATTATGCTTGTTTCCATCCCGCACCGGATGAACGAAGGCTTCCTCTCCCTCGCAATGCGGGAAATCGGCGCCGACGACTCGGTCATCGGCTATGCCTCGCTGGCCTCCGCCGCGAGCGAAATACCGATGTTTTTCCTGCTCTCGAAGTTCGGCCATCGCTTCCGCGAATTACCTTTGCTCGCCGTCGCCAGCTTCTTCTACGTCATACGCCTCAGCCTGCTCAGCACGGTCAACGATCCTTGGATGGTAGTCGCATTGCAGTTGATGCATTCGGTCACTTTCGGAATCTTCTACATTACGGCGCTGCGTAGCCTTCAGGCGCTCATTCCCGACGAATACCGTTCCTCGGGGCAAGCCGTTTTCGCTGTTGTCTGGTCCGGACTCGCCGGATTGATCGCCGGTACGCTCGGCGGATGGCTGTCCGACGCGTTCGGTTTGTCTTACGTCTTTCGCATTGGCGCTGTAGTCGCCCTCGTCGGCGCCATCGGCTTCCTTTTCGTTCATATTCGGCGGGACAGCTAAGCTATATTGGAAAGACTCCCCAAAAACCAAAACAGGAGACCCCTCGCAGGGCCTCCCAGCAACTCTAAATATGATGGCGTGAATCTCAACCGTTACCCCGTCTCTGCCTGAAGCTCCCACTCCGCATCGTCCGTACGCGTCACTAGCACCCGGGAAATGCGGAGATGATCGGTTTCTTCGATCGTGAACCGAAGCCCTTCCTGAGAGACGACGAATTGATTTTTCTTCGGAGGATTCTCGATCTGCGAATAAATCCAACCGCCTATCGTATCGTAATCTTCTGTCGAAATATCAAGTCCGAAGAAACTGTTCACCTCTTCGATCAACATCAAACCGTTAATCGAGTAAGTGCTGTCGTCTTTGCGCTCGACGTCCGGGCGCTCTTCGTCGAATTCGTCCTGAATTTCTCCAACGATCTCTTCCATGATATCTTCCAATGTAACAAGACCCGAAGTTCCGCCATATTCATCGATCAAAATCGCAATTTGCGTTTTTCTCTTCTGCATCAGCTTTAGCAAAGCGCTGATCGGCATGCTCTCCGGCACTGTCGTCATCGGCCGCATCAGCTCGCGAATATCGTGTATCGAATTGTCGGATGCTTTAAGCAAATCTTTAATATGCACGAATCCGATAATGTTATCTTTGTCTTTCTCGCACACCGGGTAACGCGTATGCATCTCCCGTAAGGCGATCGCTTTGTTTTCCTCGAACGACAAGTTGCCGTACAAGCAACTCATTTCCGTTCTTGGAATCATAATTTCGCGCGCGTTCGTCTCCGCGAAATCGAAAATGTTATCCACCAGCGTAAGCTCTGTCTTGTCGATCAAACCGCTCTCGTGGCTTTCCTTCACCAAAATACGGATTTCTTCCTCCGTATGCGCGGAGTTCGAAGCTTCCTTCGTATCGATTCCGAAAGGTCGGAGAAGCATGCCTGCCGTTCCGTTAAGCAGCCAAATAAATGGACTCATCACTTTACGGAAATAGATCAGAGGTCTGGCCGTCCATAACGTTACCGTCTCGGATTTGCGAATGGCTACGGTTTTCGGCATCAGCTCGCCAAGAACGATGTGTAGTACCGTGATAAACGTGAATCCGATAACAAACGAGATCGGGTGAATGAGCGATTCGCTGGCACCCGTCGATTCAAATATCGGTTCCAGCATTCTGGCGATCGCGGGCTCGCCAATCCAACCCAGACCTAGCGACGCAAGCGTAATACCGAGCTGGCAGGCGGACAAGTAAGCGTCGAGGTTCTCCACCAAGTGGGAAGCGTTTTTCGCTTTCTTATGCCCTTCCTGCGCAAGCGTGTCGATTCTTGAGCTGCGCACTTTGACCATGGCGAATTCCGCCGCGACGAAAAAACCGTTCAAAAATACCAAAACTGCAATCAGGACCAGGTCCACGCTGAGTGGAAAGGGGTCACCATCCAAATAATTCCCTATTCTCGCCTCTCGGGAGAATAGGTACACCTCCTTTGTATTGTCGCAATCCTATCGCGCATGATTGCGAATTTGCCTAACATTATGACTTTACTAGCTGTTCTATATAGCTTAGACCGTTTGTGCCTCCCCGTCAAACTTCGGTTGAAGGCGCAATTCGCCGTAGTATCCATCTGTATTCGCTTATGCCTGCCACCTATGCCGGATTTTCGAACAATACGGCTGGATATCCCCGAATCGGACCGAATCGAGCGGATTTCTCGCTTGTCCGATCATTTTCGCCCGTTCCCCCGCCGTTTCGCCTGATTCTGGCGAATTTTGTCCTCCATTCCCTGCTCGGTCGCTTCATAGAACGTCGGCGAAGAGAGTTTATCAGGGTAATAGTTTTGCTCGACATAGTGCCCTGGATAGTCGTGCGGGTATTTATAGCCGACATGACCGAGCTTCGTCGCGCCGCTGTAATGTGTATCTCGCAAGGGGAGCGGCACTTCCGCCGACTTCATCCGTTCGAATGCCGCCTGCATTTTGCCGATCGTAACCGCAATCGCATTCGACTTCGGGCTTTCGACCGCGAACAGAATCGCTTGAGCAACGATATATTTGGCTTCGGGCCAGCCGATTCTGTGGTACGCCTCCATCGCGCTGACCGCCTGCACCATCGCTTGCGGATTCGCAAGGCCGATGTCCTCGCTGCAGGCGACCGTGAGCCGACGAAGGAACACCATCGGGTCCATCCCCAGCTTGTCCACCGCGTACAAGAACCAGAAGAGCGCGGCGTCACTTGAGCCTCTTACGCTCTTGTGGAACGCCGACAGCACATCGTATTGCGTTGATTCATCCGCCTGCACGGTTGGCTGGCGAATCGATTCCTCCGCCACGTCCACCGTCACGCGAACCGAACCATCCGGCTCGGAAGGCGTAGTCACCGCGGCTAACTCCAGCGCGGTCAGCGCCCGCCGAATGTCTCCGTTCGCCATCGAGGCGATATGTTCAAGAGCATCTTCGTTGACACTCAGCTTCATAAAGCCGAGCCCTTTCTCCTTGTCCGCCAACGCCCGTCGCATCGCAAGCAAGGAGTGTGTTTTCGTCAGCGGCTCGAGCCGGAATAGCGTCGACCGCGACAGCAATGCCCCGTTGACCGAATGGAACGGATTTTCCGTCGTTGCGCCAATGAAGATGATGATGCCCCGCTCGACAGCAGGCAGAAGCGCATCCTGACGGGCGCTGTTGAATCGATGAACTTCGTCCAGGAACAAAATCGTCTTTCGGCCGTACATGTTCTTGTTCCGTTCCGCTTGTTCGATCACTTCCCGGACATCCTTCACGGTCGCGTCCACCGCATTCAGTCTGACAAAATCGCCCTCCGTCTGCTTGGAAATAATGTGCGCGAGCGTCGTCTTCCCGCAGCCCGGCGGACCGAATAGCAAAATCGAAGAAACGACATCCCCTTCAATCGCCCTTCTAAGCAGTTTGCCGGGCCCGACGATATGCTCCTGACCGATGTATTCCTCGAGCGTCTCTGGCCGCATCCGATCTGCTAGAAGCCTCGCACGCGGCTCGGCTTGCTCGCCGAAACTGAATAAATCCATAGTTGATCCGCCTTTCTGCTCTTCAATCATAACAGAAACGCGTCATGACAGGAAGATAACAAGAACTGACGTTCTCGTCGGTAAGGATTCGAATTACACTTTCCGATCAAAGCCGTTCCAACTCGGAAGCAACGATCGACCTCCGGGATCTGATATAATCGCGAATGACGTACGACTCCCCTTGAAAAACGGAATAATGATATTTGCGATTGTCGTCTTCTCGCACATAAGGAGCGATTCGGTTCAACATGCGGTAGACGACGGGCATAAGCACACTTTCCCGGAACGGTCCGTTCAGGGCGTCCTGTAGAATGCGCTTATATTGAAGCCTCGCGCTCTCGAAGCCGAGCAGCTTGCGAGTGAGCTGGTTATAGCCGGACACTTCCACGAGGTCTGCATCGACAAGTCTGCCATAGCAATTCCGTCCCCACGAGCCTTCGTAATCCCAAGGAATCATTCGCAGCTTACCGTTCGCCCTGCTTCGATACAACGCATAATTTTGCTCGAACCCGTCGTAATTGCCGGTAAGCACCGCACCTGCCAGCCAGCGTAAATACACGTTCACATCGATATGGGAACGTATAAAGGATTCCGCTTTGGAGCCTTGAAAAGTATTGATACCGCGAATAAGCGCCTTGAGCTTCGTCTTCTCCGAAGCATCGCCAAACCTGTACTCGTAACCGGACATCAGCGAGCTTTTCTTCTCGTTCGTCTCCGAATTGTACAAGCTGAAATCAGCCCTATTGTTGATTGCATAAAACAAAGCGGAAGCACCGATTTTCCTTCTGCGGAAAAACAACCTGCCCACGCCTTCAATTTCCAAATAAATGCCCATCGGGCGCCCGTTGATTCTGAGCATCACATGTTTCGTTCTCGGCGCAGGCACCCCAATCATCGGAAAAAAAGCGAAACTGAGCGCATTACGAATCATCGATGGATCGTCGTACTCGGCGTTATAATGGAAAGATTGGTTTTGGCCGACGACTTCGTACGAGCGTTTCGGGTAACTGCGCGTATGTCCTCCCCGATACCGAACTTTGGCCGCTATCAATCGTTCGTTCGTCGACATCTTGCAAGGAACGAATTGATCGTTCCATAAATTTTTCTCCAACTGCTCGCTTGCCGTATCGCTAATGATCAGTGTCCTGACCGGAAGAGCCATTCGGTTCCCGCCTTTCCTCTTACAGCGTCATTCGTCTTCATCAGCGTATGTCGCCCCGGCATTCGCGGAAACGGCGATTGACTACGGACAGAACAAAAAAGAAGGCTCCATCCGCTGGCTTCGCTGCCTTGGATGAGCCTTCTATACGTACAGAAATGCAGATCGTTATTTCTTGCCGCGCCCTGAACGACCCGAGCGTCCGGCCTTGCCCGTGCGCCCCGAACGGCCACTGGTTCCTGTGCGCCCGCTTCTTCCGCTTTTGCCGCTTTTGCCACTCTTACCGCTTTTACCGCTCTTTTCACTTTTGCCGCTCTTTCCGCTCTTTCCGCTTTTTCCGCTTTTGCCGCCCGGGCCCGACTTGCCTCCGGATTTACCGCATGATTTTCCACTGCTATGATGCCCACTGCTGTGATCACCGCTGCTGTGCCCGCTACTGTGACCGCTGCTATGATGTCCACTGCTATGATGTCCACTGCTATGATGTCCACTGCTGTGACCACCGCCAGGACCGCTGCTATGACCACTGCTATGATGGCCGCTACTGTGATGACCGCTGCTATGTTGCCCCGACGAATGGTGACCCGAAGTATTGTGGCCTGTTGTACGATTGCCCCAGTCTCCCCACGTTCGATCCCCGGTTTTCCGGCCTTCTTTCTCCTTATCCGGTTTAGTTTCGCATTTCTTCTTTTTCCAGCCTCCGTTGTTGCCTCCTTTATTGCCGCCTCCGACAACCTTCCAACAGTTGCACTTGCGGTAACGCCTTGATGGACGGACTTTTGTCGTTCCATGTCCTTTAATGAGCAATGATGCTGCACCTCCAATATGAAGATGCTTCAGTCTATGAGGACAATGCCGCCCCCGATAGAGACAAGCGCAGAAGAAAAGGCAAAAAGAGGCGCTTTTATCCTTGCAATTCGCGGATTTTGCGAGGTACTCGGACAACCAACCGTATCTCTCGTTCGCTAGGGCTCATAAATATAGATTACAAACTCACTTCCCCCACAAGTGCAAAGGAGGGACAAAGTATAAGGGTAATCATTTCGAGACACGTGCATGCATACGGATGTCCCGCTTACTCGTAGCTTGGCCTATGTTTGATGAATCTATCAAAAAGTTTTAAACATCGATTTTCCCATTACGGAAGGAGAATGAACCTATGTTCTGCGGATTCTGGCAACCTAGTCAACCTGCACCACAGGTCCAACCAAGAGCAACGATGCCCGCCCCACGCCCTAACGTCAGCCAACCGCGGCCGACGCCGAACGTAATGAATGCCCAATTCCTTATCGGCAAAAACGTCCGCATCAACCGCGGCGGACCCGATAGCGTTCAAGGGGTCCTGGTCGCCACTCCCGCCAACTTTCTCGTCGTGCTGTCCGAAGGCGTAATCGTGTTTGTCAACGGCATTCACGTCAAAAGCATTACGGAAGGAGTCAGCGGAGGTCGATCCGGCGGCAAATCCGGAGGACGTTCCGGAGGCAAATCCGGAGGACGTTCCGGAGGCAGATCGCACGGCTTCAGCGGCCATAAGAGCATCATCACGGCGTCCAGCTTCCACGGCGTCTTGACTCGTCTGCGCCATAAGCATATCCAAATCAACCGCGGCGGCCCCGAGAAACTGGACGGCTTCCTGGCGGAAGTTTCCTCCAACGAAGTTCTGCTCATCGTGAACCGCGAGCTCGTGCGCATTCCGATTTTCCACATCAAGAACGTCAGCCTGTCCTTGAAGAGCAGCGGCAACAAATCCGGCGGCAACAAAAACAACAATAATAAAAGCAATAACAAAAAATCATCCGGAGGCAACAAATCTAGCGGTGGCAAATCCGGCAACAACAAACGGAGCGGGGGGAGCCGGGGCAATCGCGGAGGCAAAAGCTAACCCGATTCGCACCAAGGTTCAACCGTAGCCGCAAAGGAGGTGCTCCCGCTGATCCCATGAAAACGTACCTGAACCAACCTGTATTGCTAACCGTTTCCGGCATCCGGCTTCCCGTCAAAGGCAGGCTTATCGATCTTGGCCCAGACATTCTCGTTCTGCATAACGGCATTCAATTCCTGTACGTTCCTCTCGTTCACGTGCAGCAATTAACGAGGTGTCCGCCTTATGAATCGAATTTCGGTGAACCGTCCGAACCACCGCTTGATCCGGCGATGGATTTGTCCTACCGCAAAGTGCTGTTGAATGCTAAGGGCATTTTCTCCGAGCTTTACATCGCCGGCAGCCAGACTGTGCACGGATACGTGACGAGCATCATGAACGATTTCTTCGTTTTCTATTCGCCGATGTTCCGATCTTTGTACGTCTCCATGCGCCATTTGAAAATACTCGTTCCTTACGATCCGCACACGACGCCTTATGCACTAGAGCAGGAGAAATTCCCCGTCCATCCCGCAACGGCGTCACTTGCGCGGACGTTCGACCAGCAACTCAGGAAATTCGAGAACGAATTTGTTATTCTCGATTTGGGAGAACATCCCGAGAAAATCGGTTTGCTGAAGTCCGTCCAGAACAATCTCGTCGAAATGGTTACCGCGGACGGCGCTAGCACTTTTATTCATCTTGATCACGTCAAAACGATTCACCGTCCTTAAGTTCTACAACCTGTCAACCGACCGAATGGCATCCTCCCTCCCATACGATATAGAAAAGGCTACTCCGGACGATTAACCCGGAATAGCCTTCTTTTTTTTGCATGTGGCGTTCTTTTTTCGCTTGTTTATTGTTTGTCCGACGGCCGTTTTAATCCTGCGGCAAGCTTCTCCACAGTCTTACCTATACGGGCGATGCGCGTCTCTTCCTTCTTCGCTTCGTTGATCCACTGGATGTATTCCTTCCGGTGGGAAGGCGCAAGCTTATCAAATGCGTGCGCGGCATCCGAGTTGCCGGCCAAAGCCGCCAACAGTTCGGCCGGCGGCTCGACTAAGACCGCAGCTTCGCTACCGGCAGCTTTCGCAGCCGGCCTCGGTCTCGCCCCCGCCGCTCCGACAGGGCGGAATCGCATCGCCGACCAAGTGTCGTCGACGGACACGAGCGAGACGCCTTCCCATCCAGCGGCAATCACCGGCTCCCACCCTTTGTCGCGATGGAGATCGGTTTTGATTTTCGAAGTCCCTTTCGGATAGCAAAGCCAGACGATCGCCTCTGCACGCGCAGCTCGCAGCGCCGCAGGCGCAAGGCGGACAACGTCATCCGAGCTGTAAGCGAACAGTTGGACATAGTCGTACGCGCCTTGAGACGCGGGATCTGGATTTACGTCCGCGGGGACAAGCCCGACCTTTTCCGCGAAGCCTTCCGGTGCGCCGTATAGGGCAATCGCACCTACTGCCGGCACCCTTAGCTTTTTCACCAGTGCCTCATCCATGAGGATACTCCGTTTTTTTCAGCAAGTTTTTGAACACGACACTGACCATGATCAGCCCTGCGACAGGCGGCACGAACGCGTTACTGGACGGCGGTTGCTGCGCTTTGCGAATATCTTTCGGCGCGGTATCCGGCACGATCTTCTCCGTAATGTCCGAGCGTGGCTTGATCGGATCCTCAGTTGAGAAAACGACTTCTACGCCTTTTTTGATCCCTTGCTCACGCAGCTTCCGGCGAATGACCCGTGCAATCGGGTCGACGGTCGTCTTGGAGATGTCAGCCACTTTGAAGCGCGACGGGTCCATTTTGTTAGCCGCGCCCATGCTGGAGATGATCGGGATGCGACGCTCAAGACATTGTTTGATCAAGTGGATTTTGTACGAGATCGTATCGGACGCGTCTACGACGTAATCGAGAGGGTACTTGAACAGTTCCTCGTATGTTTCCTCCGTATAGAACATCCGCAGCGCAATAACGTCGCAATCCGGATTAATCAGCTTGATGCGCTCTTTCATCAACTCCGCTTTCGGTTGACCGACAGTTGTCGTCAGCGCGTGAATTTGCCGGTTGATGTTCGTAATGTCGACGACGTCTTTATCGATTAGGATAATGCGGCCGATGCCGGAGCGTGCGAGCGCCTCCGCCGCAATGCCGCCGACGCCGCCAATGCCGAGTACAGCGACAGTGCTGTTCTTGAGCGTCTCCAAGCCTTCCGGACCGATAGCCAGTTCCGTGCGCGAAAATTGGTGCAACATCGGGTGTACCGCTCCCTTCGCTTAGCCTTGGCTAGTCGTCGCTTCCGCTTGGCCCTCAGCGACTGCTCCAGAAGCTTTCGCTTGAGCCGCGACCGCTTTGGCGGACAGGCGGACGTGAAGATCGTCGAGCTGACGTTCCGTGACCGGCGTCGGTGCGTCGAACAGCAAGTCGGTCGCGCTGGCCGTTTTCGGGAAAGCGATCGTTTCGCGCAAGTTCGTGCGGCCAGTCAGCAACATGATGAGACGGTCAAGACCGAAGGCGATGCCGCCATGCGGAGGCGTGCCATACTCGAACGCGTCTAGGAAGTAACCGAATTGCTCTTGCGCCTCTTCTGTCGAGAAGCCGAGCGCACCGAACATTTTCTCTTGCACGTCGCGGCGGTAAATCCGCATCGAGCCGCCTCCGACTTCGTAACCGTTCAGCACGATGTCGTACGCTTGCGCGCGGATCGCGCCCGGATCGGAATCGAACAGCGGCAAATCTTCGTCGGCCGGACGGGTAAACGGATGGTGCAAAGCAACGAATCGTTTGCTTTCTTCATCCCATTCGAGCAGCGGGAAGTCGACGACCCACAGGAATTTGTATGCTTTGTTGTCAATCAGGCCGAGGTCGCGGCCGATTTTCTGACGCAGGTTGCCCATGACATCGGCCGCCGTCTTCAGCTTATCGGCGGAGAACGTCAGCAAGTCGCCTTCTTCGACGTTCAGACGTTCGGTCAGCGCCGCGATTTCTTCTTCTTTGAAGAACTTCACGATCGGGCCGTTCCATTTGCCTTCCTTCACCGTAATCCAGGCGATCCCTTTACCGCCGTAACGCGCGGCGAACGGCTGCAGGTCGTCAAGTTCCTTGCGGCTCCAGCTTGCGCAGCCTTTGGCGTTCAGCGCCTTGACGACGCCTCCGGAAGCGGCGACGGACGCGAATACTTTCACATCGCTGCCTTTGACAATATCCGTTACGTCCTTGATCTCGAGATCGAAGCGGAGATCCGGCTTGTCGGAACCGTATTTGTGAATGGCGTCATGGTAAGACAGACGTTGGAACGGCGTAGGAACCTCGACGCCGATCGTCTCGCGGAACAGACGCGCCAACAGCTCTTCCATCATCGTCAGCAGTTGGTCTTGCGACAGGAACGACGTCTCGATGTCGACTTGCGTGAATTCCGGCTGACGGTCTGCACGTAGGTCTTCGTCGCGGAAGCAACGCGCCACTTGATAATAGCGTTCGATGCCGCCGATCATGAGCAATTGCTTAAATTGCTGCGGAGATTGCGGCAGGGCGAAAAATTCACCCGGATGCACCCGGCTAGGCACGAGGTAATCACGCGCGCCTTCCGGCGTGCTTCTCGTCAAAATCGGCGTCTCTACGTCGATAAAGCCGTTCTCGTCTAGGAAGTCGCGGAATACTTTCGTCGCTTTGGAGCGGAGAAGCAACGTCTTCTGCATTTCCGGACGACGCAAGTCGAGGTAACGGTATTTCAGGCGGAGCGATTCGTCGACTTCGACGCCGTCTTCAATCGGGAACGGAGGCGTCTTGGCGGCGTTGATCACTTCGACTTCAAGCGCCTGGATTTCGATCTCGCCGGTCGCAAGGTTCGGGTTAAACGTCTCGGGATCGCGTTCGACGACGTTGCCTTTTACAGACAACACATACTCGTTACGTGCACGGCTTGCGATATCAAGCGCCTGACCGGAGAAAGCCGGGTTAAAAACGACTTGAACGATGCCCGTGCGGTCGCGAAGATCGATGAACAAAATGCCTCCGAAGTCGCGCCAGCCTTGCACCCATCCGTTCAGGACGACCGATTGGCCGACATTCTCTTTCGTAATCGTTCCGCAGTTCGTGTTTTTGAGCAACATGGTAAAAGAATCCCCTTTTCTTAAGTCGAGTTGGTTGAAATGATGTCTGATCTCACGTTGACGCTTGCGATTTGCCGTTTCACGGCTGTCTGGCGAGTTCATTTGTGCGCTTAGTGGGGCCGTAGTTGCGTTTGGCGCAACTACGGCGCAGGAAGCTCAGCGCCAGCCGCAAATTCAGCTATTCACGACGAACGTCCGCACCGCATTCGCCAGATCGTCCAGCTTAACCGCTTGCTGCGAGCCGCCCGTAACCGGTCGAAGCGAGATTTCCCCACGATCCAGCTCGTCTTCACCCAGCACAGCAACGCAACGAGCACCGCTGCGCTCCGCCGCTTTGAACTGTGCTTTCGTCTTGCGGCCGAGATAATCTTTCTCCGCCGCGACTCCGGCGCTCCGAAGCCGGTGCACGATTCCAGGCACCGCTTTCTCTGCCCGTTCGCCGAGCGGTACGACGTACACATCCGGCGCGTTGTTCAGCTCCAGCTTGACGTTCTGGCTTTCGAGCAGCAGTATCGTCCGTTCGAGGCCTAAGCCGAAACCTACGCCCGGACGGTCTTCTCCGCCGATTGCGGAGACAAGGCCATTGTAGCGGCCGCCCCCGCCTATCGTGTCGATCGCGCCGATACCCTGCGCTTTGTACTCGAACGCGGTGTGCGTGTAGTAATCCAAACCACGAACGAGTCGAGGATTGATATTATACGGCACGTCCATTTCGTCCAGGCATTCGCGAACCCGGGCAAAGTGTGTCTCGCACTCTTCGTCCAGGCTATCCAGAATCGACGGCGCCCCCCCGAATTTGTCCTGGTCGACTTTGCAATCGAGCACGCGCAGCGGATTGCGATCCATCCGATTTCTGCAATCATCGCACAACGTGTCTTTGATCGGCGTCAGGAAGCCTAGCAGCTTCTCGCGGAAGGCCGCGCGCACGGCAGGCGTACCGACGGAGTTCAAGTCGATCGTGACGCCGGTCAAACCGAGCTCCCGATAAAAAGCATATCCGAGTGCAATAACCTCGGCATCCAAAGCCGGGTCCGTCGAACCAATCGCCTCGACACCGAATTGGTGGAACTGGCGATAACGCCCTGCCTGCGCCCGCTCGTAACGAAACATCGGTCCCATGTAGTACAGCTTGGCGGTATCCGGCTCCCCGTATAGCTTGTTTTCGACATAGGCCCGCACGACGCCGGCCGTCCCTTCCGGACGCAGCGTCAAGCTGTTTGGCGGCGTGTGCCGGTCGAAGAATGTGTACATTTCCTTCTCGACGATATCCGTCGTCTCGCCGACACCTCGCTTGAACAGCTCAGTGCCTTCGAAGATCGGAGTGCGGATTTCCTGATACCGGTACGTCCGGCACAGCTCCCTCGCCTTGTTCTCGACAAACTGCCACAATGCGCTTTTCCCCGGCAAAATATCCTGTGTGCCCGAAGGCTTCTGGTAACCCATTTCGACCATCCCTCCTGCGAAAAAATAAAAAGCTCCCGTCCTCGACAATCCTCTAAGGATCGTCGGGGACGAGAGCGCGATCATCATGCTCCCGCGGTGCCACCCGTCGTTCAAGCCGGTTTGTTGCCGAACCGTTCCACTCCGGAACGCTCCGCCACGACTTGCTCTTCAACCGAATAACGCCCGGCCGCGCCGCAATGCTACTGAACGTTGCCGCAATAGCGACTGTCGTTCGCATCGGGTTCTCGAGGGTGTCTTTCATCCGTTCGTCGCCGGAAAGCTTACAGCCGAAGGCTTTCCTCTCTGGGGGCGCAGGTGACGGTTTACTTCTCCCTGTCATCAAATCTGAAGGCTATGCAACAATTGTTATTATTGTAGTCATTCAGTCGATGCCTGTCAAGGGAGCTCGCGACACGAGTGTCGTTGTGCTGTGATAATGTCACCCTATAACTGTTCTGAGATAATGTCACTATGAGACAGGAGACAGTGACATTGAGCAGAGCCGAATTGAAGAAGG